>NZ_NRQV01000014.1:0-138006 GCF_004119505.1 Flavobacterium sp. YO64
TATCTCNCTTTTTTTATGATTTTATATTGAAGATAAATCTCTACAAATAAAACCTTTGCTACTTTGAACCTATGTCCCTTTGCAACTTCCTCTAGTCATTCATAGAAATCAAAAACTCTTCGTTATTTCTGGTTTTTTTGAAACGATCGTTTACAAAATCCATAGATTCTACTGGGTTCATATCTGAAAGATATTTACGCATAATCCACATTCTTTGTAACGTTTTCTCGTCTAATAATAAATCATCGCGACGCGTGCTTGACGAAGTAAGATCAATTGCAGGGAAAATACGTTTGTTTGCAATTTTACGATCCAATTGAAGTTCCATGTTACCAGTTCCTTTGAACTCTTCAAAGATAACCTCATCCATTTTAGAACCTGTTTCTGTCAATGCAGTTGCGATGATACTTAACGAACCGCCGTTTTCTACATTTCTAGCCGCTCCAAAGAAACGTTTTGGTTTTTGTAATGCATTTGCATCCACACCTCCACTTAACACTTTTCCAGATGCCGGCTGAACTGTATTATAAGCTCTTGCTAAACGTGTAATCGAATCTAGTAAAATCACTACATCGTGACCACATTCTACTAAACGTTTTGCTTTTTCTAGTACGATATTAGCAATTTTCACGTGTTCTTGCGGCTCTCTGTCAAAAGTTGAAGCAATAACTTCACCACGAACACTGCGCTGCATATCTGTAACCTCTTCAGGACGTTCATCAATTAAAAGAACAATTAAATAAACCTCAGGATGGTTAGCTGCAATTGCATTTGCAATGTCTTTTAATAACATTGTTTTACCCGTTTTCGGTTGTGCGACTATCATACCACGTTGTCCTTTTCCTATTGGAGAAAACAAATCAATAATACGTGTAGAAACTGAACTTCCTTTTTCGGCTAATTTGAATTTTTCTGAAGGGAAAACCGGCGTCAAATGTTCAAAAGAAACTCTATCACGAACAACTTGCGGATCGTGACCATTGATTTTAAGAACACGAACTAAAGGGAAAAACTTTTCTCCTTCTTTTGGAGGGCGAACCACTCCTTTTACAGTATCTCCTGTTTTTAAACCAAACAATCTAATTTGTGAAGTCGATAAATAAATATCATCAGGAGACGCTAAGTAATTATAATCTGATGAACGTAAAAATCCATAACCGTCAGGCATCATTTCAAGAACACCTTCACTTTCTATAATTCCGTCAAATTCAAAATCTGAATCTCTGAAATTATTCTTTTTATTTTTATGATTTTGGTTTGGATTCTGGTTTCCGTTATTCCCGTTTCCATTCCCGCTTTGGTTTGGGTTTTGAGCTGGATTTTGATTTGGGTTGGGATTTTGATTTTTATTCTGATTAGGAACAATCTTTTTTGCTGGGGCAGGAGTTTCAGATTTCTCTGTATTTGCAACAATTGCTGGTGTTTCAGGTGTTTCAGATGTTTCTTCGTTTGAAACTATTTCTTTTGCTGCTTCTTTTTCTTTTTGCAGGGCTACCTTTTTTTCGTAAGCTGATTTATTAAACTTAACTATTTTCGGTGCTTTCTTTTCTGCTGCTTTATTCTCTGCCGTTTTATTTTCTGCTTTTTCTTGAACTTGTACAGTTTCCTTTTTTTCTACCGCCGCTGGAGTTTCAATTTCCTTTGGAGCTTCCTCAATCTTATCAAATTCTAAAACTGGAGCATTTTTACTGACAATTTTCTTTGCCGGAGCAATTCTAGCTCTTTTTGGTTTATCATCAGTTATTTCCTTTTCAACAATAGTTGGTTCCGGCGCCGCTGAAGCCGCTTCTTGGTGCGCTAATATCTGAGTAATCAGAGTATCTTTTTTAACGCCATTAAACTTTATTGTTTTAGCTAACTTAGCTATTTCTTGAAGCTCAGAAAGCTTCATTTCTTTTAATGCAGAAATATCAAACATGAATGTTCTATGAATTTAATTATTTTAAAGGAAAAACTGTAAAAGAATAGGTAGATATATTTAATTCAATTGACCGCAGTATGAAGTGCTTACGGTATTATGATGCAATAATACGAATAAAATTTAATCATACAATAGTATTTTAAAAAAAGAAAATATATTTTTGTAAAACAATTTTAGATCATGATACAACGAATTCAAACCGTATATTTAATTCTTACCTTTTTAGTAACAGGGGTTTTAATGTTTTTTACGCCGCTTTGGACCTTAAATACTGGTAAAGCTTTTTACTTTATGCAAGATCAGCTTTACACTGTTTTACTAGGATTAAGTACAATGCTTAGCATCGTTAGTATCATTTCATACAAGAAAAGACAAAATCAATTTGTAATGGGCAGATTGAACATAATATTAAATTTAATTTTATTAGGATTATTTGTATATCGTTCTCTAAATTTATCTGGAGAGACAGTAAACGCTGTTTCTGAGAAAGGTATTGGGATGTTTCTTCCTATTGTTGCTATCGTGTTATTAGTTTTAGCTAATAAAGCCATCAAAAAGGACGAAGATCTTGTAAAATCTGTAGATCGTTTGAGATAAACCTATAAACTTAATTTTTATGTGCGAAGAGAACCCGAAATTTTATTTCGGGTTTTTTTGTGCTTTTAATTTACCCTTAAACTGATAATTCTAAAACGAAGATCAAAAACAAAGTTGTAAGATATTTTTTTCATAAATTTGTATTTCTGTTCCAAAAACCATTATGACAAATAAAATAAGGATTCATCTTGCCGACGATCATCAAGTACTGATTGATGGGCTCACTAATTTACTTCAGACTGTTTCTAATTTTGAAGTTGTAGGAAGCTCATTGAATGGCAGTACTATTTATGAAGATATCTTGCTCGACAAACCTGATATATTAATTCTTGACATCAGTATGCCTGGAAAAGACGGTGTTGAAGTTTTAAAAGAATTCAGTCAAAAAGGATTTCCTGCAAAAGTGATTATTTTATCCAGTTATGATGATTTAAAAATCATAAAAGAAGTAATGAAATTAGGCGCCAAAGGCTATTTGACAAAAAAATGTGCCGGCCAGAATATCATCGAAGCAATTGAAGCTGTTTATCAAGAACAAGAATATTTTTGTGATGCTGTAAGAGAGAAAATATTCAACATCTTTTTTCAAAACAATCCAAAAGTAAACAAAGATGTTTATATCGAAAATCCTATTTTAAGTCCGCGTGAAATTGAAATAATCACGCTAATATGCTTAGAATACAGCGGAAAAGAAATAAGCGAACAGCTTTTTATCAGTACAAATACTGTTGAAACACATCGCAAGAATATTATGAAAAAACTGCAGATAAAAAACACAATTGGATTGGTAAAATATGCCTTAAAAAATAATTTAATTAATTCGTAGTTCAGAAAATACAAATAAGTAACTATCCGAAATTTTATGGTGTTTATTAGAATTTTAATATTGATACTATTCTTTATTTCCAATGGAGACAAAGTCTACGGTCAACAAAATAATCCTTCTGAAAAAACGAATACTACATTACTAAATGATTCCAGCAAAAGTACTATTTCTCCACAGGTCAAACGCGAACAGTTAAGAAACAAAAAAGTAGTCAGCTTATTTGTTGTACTTATTATAATTATTTCACTCTTATTTTACTTTGTTTATCAAAACAATAAACTCAAGCAAAAAATTAGGAGAAAAGACATCAAACAGAAAATACTCCTAAATGTTATTAATGCTGGAATTGACAGCCAGGAAAACGAACAAAAAAAAATCGCATCGTTTTTGCACGATAACATCAACTCACTATTAACTTCAGCTTCATTGCATTTAAACGTTTATACTACAAAATACAATGTAACATCAGAAGAAATCAGTAAATCAAAAACGATTTTGGCAGAAGCGCACGATTTATTGCGTGATATGTCTCATGACCTTGTTCCTACTCTTTTAGTCCGATTTGGGTTAATCTATGCTTTAGAAGATTTATGCGAAAAAAACAGTACTTCAAATATACGTTTTGAGTTTTCTAGTTCTGTTCCAACAGAAAAAAGATATCCGGAGAAATTTGAAATGAAGCTTTATTTTATTGTAACTGAACTGTTCAATAATATTATAAAACACAGCGGCGCTCAAAAAGCTAAAATCACACTGCAAGAAAAAAACGAACACTTTGTAATCATTATTTATGATAACGGTAAAGGCTTTAAAACACTTAAATTAAACCAAATTGAAGGTTTTGGATTAAACCGTATTCGAGCTAGAATCAAAAAATACAAAGGAAGCTTCTCTATCTCTTCAAAGGAAAACAATGGAACAACAATTAAGATACAAATTCCATTACCTCATTAATTTTTTTACTTTTTACCAATTTCTATAATCTCAAGATCCTTTATTTTGTCGTCATCAATTACAAAACGAAGCATTGTTCTCATTTGATGAAATCCGCTTTTACCAGCGGCACCAGGGTTCATATGCAATAAATTGTTTTTCTTATCAAACATTACTTTTAAAATATGAGAATGCCCGCAAATAAATAATTTTGGAGGATTCGAAACCATTTCTTCTCTAATACTTGGATTGTATTTTCCGGGATACCCCCCAATATGAGTTATCCAAACAGAAACATTTTCACACAAAAACCTATTATGAAGCGGGAATTCTAATCTTGCTTTTGCATCATCTATATTACCATATACACAACGAAGAGGTTTCAACTTTTTTATCGTATCCGTTACATTCAAATCTCCAATATCTCCAGCGTGCCATACTTCATCAGCCTGGACCACATATTTTAAAATTGTTTCATCAATATGACTGTGAGTATCTGAAAGCAGGAGGATTTTTTTCATTCTTTTTTAAGGAGGTACAAAGGTTCTTAGGGGCAAAGGTACAAAGGTTTTTTTTAAGGAACTAAGGTTCTGGAGAGCTAAGGTTCTGAGGGTTTTCTTTATCAGGTTTGAGAATTTTTCTTTTAATTTTAAAATAAAAAATCCGATTAGCTAAAGCCAATCGGATTTATATTTTAACAGGTTTTTAAAACCTGTTAGGTATTTATTCATTACTATTTTTTAGGATTTTGATTTTTCACATCCTTTACCTCTTTAGTATCCATCATTTCCATTAGTTTTAAACCTAACAAACCACTGATAGATCCATCAGAACCAGCATTTCCTGAAATTAAAACATCTGGAATTACTTTAATGTTTCCTTTTCCAATTTCCTCTGTTACTTTGTAGCGGGTAAAATTATCACCACCCATCGCAGTAACTTGTAATTGATAAGATTCTGCAGTCGATTTACCAATTGCCATAATTTTTTCTGCTTCGGCAAGACCCGTTTTTGAAATTCGCTCTGCCTCTGCACTTGCATTTAACTTAGTTGCTTCTGCCTGTGCTCCTGCTCTGGCTTTTGTAGCTTCCGCTTCAGCATTTGCACGCATTTTTGTAGCTTCTGCTTCGGCATTTACATTCAATTTCAAACTAGTTGCATCACCTTCTGCTTTTTTTACCGTTGCATCGGCAGTACGTTGTGCGATTTCAACACTTTGAGAGGCTCTAACAATTTCTTTCTGCATATCAGCAATTGCAGTTTCTTTTTCCATTCCCTGACGTTGTTCTTGCGCCATTCTTTGGGTTTGATATGTTTTTTGCTCTTCCTCAGCCAATTTTCGATCTGTTAAAGTCTTCATTAATGAATCTGGCGGAACAATATCTCCAATCAAAGTATCAACCGCATTTACGTTGTATTCGTCAAGCACTAACTTAATATGATTTTTTGCCGATTCCTGACGCTCTTTTCTGGTTGTTAAAAACGAAATCACATCGCTGTCCTGAGCCGAGTTTCTAAAATAGTTACCAATTGTAGGTTCTAAAACCTGAGAAACTAAATTATTCATGCTTCCAAATCTTGCAATTACTTTTGGCGCTTCGGCAGCGGGAACGTGAATGATTTGCGCTACATCCAAATTGAAAGGGAAACCATCTTTTGAGCGAACTGTAATCGTCGAAAGATTTTTATCTAAGTCATGCGATTCACTGCGTGCGTTAGCCCAGTTTAATACTAAATTCGTTGTTGGAACTGGCTCTAATTTGGTCGTGTATTTGTTCAATGCATATTTACCTGGTCCAAAAGGTTCCATCCAAACACCTCTTTGTCCTTTTGAAACAATATTTCCATGCTTAAAGGTATCGCCTGTAACGTCCTGTCCATCTTCTCCAATATAAGAAATCACAACTCCAACATATCCAATTGGCACATCGGTCATAGGATTTTGTTCGATCAAAATTCCCCACGTATTAATATAGTAAGAACCTGCCAGCATAACTTGAGGCTGTAAACCACGATTTCCGCCGTGCTCTAAAAACTTATCAAAATCCTGAAAATTATTATGATCGTTGACAAACTTACCAGCAATTTGTCCTTGCGGAATCGGCTCTCCATCAAGCGCCGTTACAATACCAATCATATTTTCGTAAATCTTGATTTGATCAGCGATAATAATTTCGAACAAAAAAGTATTTATACGATACGATCCCGTAGTAATAAAAGCCGTTTGACGCCCTTTTTGTCCGCCGTTATTCAAGAATGCCGTTGCATCTTGAAAATTATCACTTTCAACTTTTCTGGCTAAGATTCTTCCGGTTGGAATTTCTTTTCCATCTTTACTTAAAACCAGACCAATTTTCCCTTCGGGAATAATTGTAAACCCAGTCATATCAATTGAATATTGCCAAATCCACATTCCCCAATACAAACCTGGAGCTAATGTTTGTGCCTGATAACCAGCCTCACCTTTTGTAGCAATGATTCGGCCGTCTGGCAATGATTTGTCTGCGCCAAACAAAACAAATTTTTTGGTTACTAAACCAATTTTATCCTCTGGAACAATGACCATTCCGAAGAAAACGCGTAAAATAAATTTGTAAAATACAATGGCGAATAAGATTAAAATTATCCACCAATAAGAAGTAATTTCATTCATAGTTTTTTGATATTTAGACTACAAACATAAGAGAAATATTTCCTGTTAAAATGAAATATTTTCAAAAATTAACATTTAGTTATTTCATCTAAAAAACTCGTAAAAAAAGACTTTTTTAAATCGTTGGAATTGTCAATTTCTGACACGATTTTTCACTGAACAAACTATGATTGGTAATTTGAGATTTAACGTTTTTTAACAGGTTCAAAGCAACAGAGAAACAAAGATTCAAAGGTTTTCTGTAGAAGTGAACAGCAGGATGTCTTACATCATGCAAATGTATTGTGACAATCGTCTTGTAGATGCACTGTGCGGTACGTCTTTATAAAATCACATATAAAAAACCTTTGTTTCTTTGAACTTCTGAACCTTAACAACTTCTAAAAAAAACTTAGCATCTTAGCACCTTAACACCTTAGCCACTTTTTTTCGTACCTTTGCACCTCAGAACCTCTGCACCTTAAAATGAGATATTTTATTCAATTTGCTTATAACGGAACACATTATCATGGCTGGCAAATTCAGCCCAACGCCTCATCTGTTCAGGAAACTTTAAATAAAGCGCTTTCAGTTTTACTAAATTCGCGTATCGTTTTAATGGGCGCAGGACGAACTGACACTGGTGTTCATGCTGAGGAAATGTATGCGCATTTTGATTACGATTCTGATATTGACAGCAAAATTCTGGTTCATAAGCTTAATTCGTATTTACCAAAAGACATTGCCATTTTTAATCTGATTAAAGTTCATGATGATGCGCATTGCAGATTTGACGCTACAAAAAGAACTTATGAATACCATATAAACACTGTTAAAAATCCATTTTTGCAGGAGTTGAGCTGGTACTTTAATCAAAAATTAGATGTAGCTTTGATGAATGAGGCGGCGAAAATTTTGCTGCAGCATACCGATTTTCAATGTTTCTCGAAAGTACATACAGATGTAAACACCTTTGATTGCACGATTTTTGAGGCGTATTGGAAAGTTGAAAACAATAAATTAATTTTTACAATATCGGCTAATCGTTTTTTACGGAATATGGTTCGCGCAATCGTGGGAACTTTAGTCAATATTGGTTTACATAAAATTACACTGGCAGATCTTGAAAATATTATTGCCAGTAAAAACAGAGAAAAAGCAGGTTTTTCCGTTCCTGCACATGGTTTATATTTAACCAAAATTTATTACGACTATTTATAACTGTTGGATTTAAGCCTATTGCCTAAAGCTTACAGCATAAAGCATTGAAAAAAATAAATGAAAGCAAAAGCATTTGATACCGGATTATTTAAACGCATTTTAAAATATACCAAGCCTTATAAATGGCGCTATTACGGCGTTATTATTTTTGCCATTTCGCTATCGATTTTTGCAGCGCTGAGACCTTATTTACTAAAACAAACGGTCGACGGCTATATCGCAACTCATGACAAGCAAGGTTTACTGTTATATATTATTTTAATGGGAGTGGTTTTACTGATGGAAGTTTTCTCTCAGTTTTACTTTGTGTATTGGGCCAACTGGCTTGGACAGGATATTGTAAAAGACATTCGTACAAAACTTTTCAAACACATTTTGAGCTTTAGAATGAAGTATTTTGATTTGGTTCCAGTAGGACAATTGGTGACCAGATCTGTTTCGGACATTGAATCGATTGCTCGAATTTTCAGTCAAGGTTTGTTTATGATTATAAGCGATTTGATGAAAATGCTGGTGGTTTTGATTTTTATGTTTTATATGAATTGGAAACTAACTTGGATTGTTGTGGTTGCAATGCCAATTCTTGTTTACATCACTAGAATTTTTCAACGTAAAATGCAAGTTGCTTTTGAAGAAGTGCGCACGCAAATTGCAAACATGAACTCATTCGTACAGGAACGTGTTACGGGAATGAAAATCGTACAGCTTTTTAACCGTGAAAAAATCGAAGCCGAAAATTTCAAAGAAATCAACAATAAGCATAGAGTTGCTTGGATTAAAACTATTTTATACAACTCGATATTTTTCCCTATTGCCGATATTATTTCATCAATTACTTTAGGTTTAGTGGTAGTTTACGGCGGTTTTAAAATTTTAAACGGAGATCATTTTACTACGTTTGGAGACTTATTTTCTTATACGATGTTTATCGGAATGCTGTTTAATCCGTTAAGACAGATTGCTGATAAATTTAATGAAATGCAATTAGGAATGATTGCTGCCAATCGTGTTTTTGATATCATCGACACCCAAGATCATATTCAGGATACCGGAACTATTGAAGCTCCAGTATTCGAAGGAAGCATCGAATTCAAACAAGTTCGTTTTAGTTACATTCCAGAAGAAGAAGTTATTAAAGGAATTGATTTATCTGTAAATGCGGGACAAACAATTGCTATTGTTGGTTCTACGGGTGCAGGAAAATCGACTATTATTAATTTACTGAATCGCTTTTATGAAATTAACAGCGGCAGCATTTATATTGACGGTCACAATATTGAAAATTATACTTTGGCTTCGTTACGAAAACAAATTGCGGTGGTACTGCAGGATGTTTTTTTGTTTGCCGATACGATTTACAATAATATTACACTGCACAATCCAGAAATCAGTCGTGAACAGGTTTTAGAGGCTGCAAAAAAAATTGGCGTTCATGACTTTATTATGAGTCTGCCTGACAATTACGATTTTGATGTTAAAGAACGAGGTGTAATGCTTTCGTCTGGACAAAGACAGCTGATTGCTTTTTTACGTTCATATGTAAGTAATCCGAGTATTTTGATTTTAGATGAAGCAACTTCATCAATAGATACTTATTCAGAAGAATTAATTCAGCGCGCTACAGAAACGATTACGAAAGGAAGCACTTCAATTATTATCGCACACCGATTAGCAACAATTGTTAATGCTGATAAAATTGTCGTTATGGATAAAGGATTAATCGTAGAACAAGGAACACATCAAGAATTACTCACTAAAACCGATGGCTATTATAAAAACTTATATGACTCACAATTTGCAGTTGCAAATTAGGTTTTAAACAATACAATACTTTTTTGAAATTTAAATACAATACCACTTCACGCCGTGCTTTTTTAATTTATGTAATTATCTCTATACTAATTACCGTTACTTCTGTTTACATACTTAGTAAATTAATTACAGATCTTACGGAACAAGCAAGTGAAGATATGGCGCAGCGCAGCTTTTATAAAAAGCAGGAATTCATGTCGCAGGAATTTTCAAAATTCCTAGAACAAGAAAACCAGATAAAACATATTCTAAACATTAGTAATTCTACTAATTTATCGACAAACTTAAAAGTTTTGTCTTCATTGCAAGCCACAAATGCAATGATTACGAACAACTGGTTTCAAATTAATGATGACAAGATTCAATTTGGAATTACTTTACCTTCTGATTTAAGGAAAAAGGAAGCTGCAGATTTTATTCTTAAAAACAAAGATGCCAATCATGTAAGCACAGTTATATTTCAAAATAAACAATGGCTTTGGAGAATTTATTTCAAACTAATTTCAAAAAACACCGTTGTTCGTTATGGGTATGATATTAATTTGAAGAACCTCCATGCCTACTTGTCTACAATTGACAAAACGGTTTCTAATTATGCTTTTGTATTTGATAAAACCGGCGCCTGTATTTTTCACCCAGACTTAAAATTTGTTGGAAAAAATATATTTGACGTTTCTTCTGTTAAACCTTCAGATACTATTTTCAGCAAGAAAAAAGATTTCGTAAAAAGAATTACAATGTCTGAATTTTTAAAACTTGATGTAATTCGATTTACCAAAAAACTAGATATTAAAGGTTCTCGATGGTTTGTATCTGTTAATTCTCCTAAAATTTTTGAAGTTGAAAATGTATCCCTAATCAAAAAATACTCGACTTGGATTTATTCGATTACAACTGTAATGCTTTTATTGATTTTCTACATATTCTCTTATGCAAACAGACGTGCTTATACGGAGAAAGAAATTGTCGAAAATGAAAAGAACAAACTGCTAGTCGAGAATGAAAAAATTATAAAAGAAAAAGCGCTTATTCAGTTACAACAATTAAAGGAACAGATAAATCCTCATTTTTTATTCAATTCGCTCAATTCACTCTATATGTTAATTGACAGTGATGTAAAAACCGCTCAAAAGTTTACACTGAACTTATCACGTATTTATCGTTATTTAATAGATCCGCCAGAAAAAAACATTGTCCCGTTAAAGCAGGAACTGTTATTTATCGAAAAATATATCTTTTTACAGCAAACCCGTTTTAAGGAAGAATTGTTCTTTTCGATTCAAATCGAAGACCAAGAAGCCTTAGAAAAATTTATTCCGTATCTGGCTCTTCAAGTTGTGATTGAGAATGCAATTAAGCATAATAAAGCGACGCAGGAAACACCGTTAACAACTCAAATTCTGATTCAGAAAAATCAAGTAATTATTACGAACAATCTCCAAAAAAAGGCTGACAGCGAGCCCGGAACCAAGTTTGGGCTAAATTATCTGAACAGTATTTATCAATTTTACTCGAAAACCAATTTTGAAACCTCAGAAAAAGAGGGCAATTTTGTTTGTATCTTGCCATTAATACACATTCACTCCTAAAATAAAGCCACTCACTCCCTTTTGTTTTTTTTTCGAGCTAAAATCAAATAGCTTCGGCGGAAAATTAACTTAAACTTAACATCAAAATGAAGGAAAAGGCATTCCTGCATAATTTAAAATTATTCTGCTTACTAGTTCTGCTCTTATTTGTTCCCGTTACTGTTCTTGCTCAGAAGAAAAAGAAAAAAGAAACGGATACCGAAATTGCAAAAGATTCTACTGATTCTAAAAAAACAAAGAAATACGGTGACCTTATAAAAAAGGGAACACTTAAAAAAGGGCTTTTTAATATCATTCAGGTTAAAACCGATGTTTATTTTGAAATTCAGGATAGTTTATTTAAAAGAGAATTTCTAGTTGTAAACAAATTATCTCAAGTTCCATTTCAAGTTAATGAAGCTGGATTAAACAAAGGGATGAATTATGAAAACAAAATAATTACCTTTTATAAAGATACAATTGCAAAGAAAGTTTGGGTAAAATCATATGTCCCAAAAGTTTCTTCTCCTAAAGAAGACGCTATCACAGCATCAGTAATCGATAATTTCTCTGAATCTATTATTGAAGTTTTTGATATTGAAACTAAAAACAACGATTCGACTGCAGTTGTAATTAAAGTAAATAAGATTTTTGACGGGAAGCAAAAAAGCTTCAATGATGTTTTGAGCAACATAGGTTTTGGAGGTTCTGTAAAATCTGACTTATCTTATATTGAAAGTCTAAAATCATTTCCAAAAAACATTGTTGTAAAATCACAGTTAACGACTTCTGTAAGCGAAGGCGGACCAGCTTTGTCTGTAACTCTTGGTGTAACAAGTAATATTGTTTTACTTGATAAAACACCTATGAAACCGCGTTTTTCTGATAGACGAATTGGTTATTTCACTGAAAAACATTGGTACTTTGCTGATGCGCAGCAGGCAATGTTAGAAAAGGAGCTTATTACACGCTGGCGTTTAGAACCTAAAAAAGAAGATGAAGAACGTTATTTAAAAGGCGAACTGGTTGAACCTAAAAAACAAATTGTTTATTATATTGATCCTTCGACTCCAAAACAATGGAGAAACTATATTATTGATGGTGTTCACGATTGGCAGATTGCTTTTGAAAAAGCGGGATTTAAAAACGCCATTATTGCTAAAGAACCAACTGAAAAAGATTTAGATTTTGACGTAGATGATGTACGTTATTCTGTAATTACATATGCTGCATCGCCAAAATCGAACGCAATGGGACCATCTGTTGTTGATCCAAGAAGCGGTGAAATTCTAGAAGCCGATATTATTTGGTGGCATAATGTAATGACGTCTTTACAAAGCTGGATGCGTATACAAACAGGTCCAATTGACCCAAAAGCCAGAGGAAACAAATTTAGCGATGAGCTTATGGGAGAAGCCATTCGATTTGTATCATCACATGAAGTTGGTCATACTTTTGGACTTAAACATAATATGGGATCTTCTTTTGCTTATGATGTTGAATCTTTGCGTTCTAAAGATTTTACCGCAAAAATGGGCGGTACTGCACCATCTATTATGGATTATGCTCGTTACAATTATGTGGCGCAGCCAGAAGATAATGTTACTGTAATTACTCCAAAAATTGGAGAATATGATAAATATGCTATCGAATGGGGTTACAGATGGTACAATGTAAATGAAAATGAAACTTTAAAATTAAACGAGTTAATTGCCAAACATCAAAATGATCTGATTTATTTTTATGGTGAACAGCAAGAAAATATAATCGATCCGCGTTCTCAATCTGAAGACTTAGGAAACGACGCTGTAAAAGCGAGCGAATATGGTTTAAAAAATCTAAAACGTGTTGTAGATAACATCTTAAACTGGACCTACGATAAAGATCGTACGTATTACGAAACTGGTAAACTATATATAGGAACTATTGGACAATGGCAATTGTACAATCGTCATGTATTGAATAATATTGGCGGAGTTTATTTAAACGAAACTGTTCACGGAGACAACAAACAAAGTTACATTCCTGTTTCGGCAGTAATGCAAAAAAGAGCAGCCGATTATTTAATCAAAAATGTACTTACAATTCCACAATGGTTATTCTTTAACGATATTTTAGACAAAACAAATCCGCTTAAAGATTCTCCTGTAGGACCTTACGAATACACGCCTTATACTTTATCAAGAGAATTGCAGTACGGTATTTTATACGATTTGTTTAGTGATGATCGTTTACTTCGAATAACAGAAAACGAATTGTACCAACGAAATAAAACCACTGAGAAGGTATTTACCGTAAATGATTTATTTAAAAAGATACATCAAAGTGTATTTGCAGGAACAATACAAGGTAAATCGCTGACAATTCTAGAGCGCATGACGCAAAAGAACTATGTAGATGTTTTGATTGTTTCTACAAATAAAATATTTGAAAAAACAGATGGTAAAAAAATAATCGACATTCAGGAAACACTAAATATGCCGCATTTATGCAATTATTTAGAAGATTCGAAAATGGTTCGGAATATCAATCAGACTTCTTTAAAAAGAGTTACAGAAGTTACCTCTGATAAAAAAGGAGAATTGAATACGGTTTTAAAATTACTAAAACTGAAAAAGAATACTGGAGATCAATCGACTCAAAATCATTATACCGATTTAATTCAAAGAATCGAAAAAGCGCTAAACAACACAATCAATTAATATACAATACAAAAACATGAAAAATTTTCTAAATATCTTACTGCTGTTCCTAGCTATCGCAGGATACTCACAGGATAATAGAACCATTACGGGAATCATTCTTGATGAAACTGATCAGTCGCCAATACCTGGCGCATCAGTTTTTGTAGAGAACAATTCTATCTCGAACAAAACTTCTCTAGCAGGAGTTATACACAGTGAAGCAATTGGAACTACAACTGATTTTGATGGTAAATTTCAATTAAAAATCAGCAAAAATGTTACTTCATTGAGAGTTACTTTTATGGGATATAAACCTTATACTCTTGAAATAACTTCTCAAAAAGAATATACAATCCGTTTAAAATCTGATGTTGCCCAGCTTCAGGAAGTGGTTTTGACAGGATACCAAAAAATAGAAAAAAGAAAACTGACTTCAGCTATTACTAAGGTTGACATGGCTTCGATTCAGCAATCAGGAGTTTCTGGTGTCGATCAATTATTAATGGGACAAGTTGCGGGTGTTGCTGTTACAACTCCATCTGGAGCGCCGGGAGCGCCAGCCAAAATTAGAATTAGAGGTACAGCATCTCTTAATGGCACGCAAGATCCTTTATGGGTTCTTGACGGATTACCATTAGAAAATAATGATGTTCCTAAAAACTATGACAAGGAAAATATCGATCAACTTGCAAATTACTCTATCGCTGGTTTAAATCCAGATGATATTAAAGATATTACAATATTAAAAGATGCTGCTGCAACTGCAATTTATGGTGCTCGTGCCGCAAATGGTGTAATTGTGGTAACTACAAAAAAAGGACGCAGAGGTAAAATGGTTGTAAACTTCAACACGAACACCTTTATTACACGAAGACCTGATTTTGACAAATTGAACTTATTAAATTCAAATCAAAAAGTAGATTTAGAACTTAACATGGCAAGTCGCGCAGATTTGACATATAGAGACACCGGTGGTGAAGTTGCTCGTATCTTAAACGGAGCGAATGAATTAGATGCCTTCAGAACCGGTGGTTTCTCTTCTTTAAGTGCAGGAACTCAACAATCAATCAATAACTTAAGAAATCAAAATACAAATTGGGGTAACTTATTGTATCAAGATGCAATTAATACACAGCATGGTTTAAGTTTATCCGGCGGTGGTGAAAAATCGGATTACTACTTCTCTTTAGGATATTATGACGAAAACGGAGCTACTGTTGGCACAGGTTTCAAGCGTTACAACTTGACATTGAAAAACAACTACGAGATTACTGATAAATTTAAAGTTGGTATTGGAATTTTTGGTGCCGAAAATAAAACGACATCTTACTTAACAGATCTTGATGGATTTACAAATCCAGCAAATTATTCAAGAAACGTAAATCCTTATTTAACTCCGTACAATGCAGACGGAAGCTATAAATATGACCCGGATATTGCTTCTTATTCTGATATTAAACTTCCATTTAATTTCTTAGAAGAAAGAAACAATACTTCGTACGATTTAAAAACGAGAGCAATAAAAGCATTGTTTGATGCTGAATATAAAATCACAAAAGATTTAAGAGTAACAAGTCAGTTAGGTTTACAACTTGATAACTCTTCTAGCGAAAAATACGCTGGTCAAGAAACTTTTTACACTAGAAGACAAAGAGAAAGATCAAGTTATTTTGCCGATAATACGCAAAAATACTTCTTACCTGATGGTGGAATTATTCAAAACACAAACACAGACTTTTTTCAGTACAACTTAAAAACAATGGTGAATTATTCTAAAACTTTAGGAGAGAATCACGAAATTGAAGTAATGGCTGGTAATGAATTAAGAAGAAACAAAACGACTTCTATAGCAACTAAAGGTTTTGGTTTTGACGAAAATACCTTGACCACACAGCAAATTATTTTTCCAAATTCAACTTTTGCCAAAGAAGCATTTTACAAAACATATATAAAAACACAAAACGAAAATGCTTTTGTTTCATTCTTTGCAACAGCATCTTATACTTACAAAAGAAAATACAGTTTCTACGGAAGTGTTCGTTATGATGGTTCAGATTTATTTGGTGTAGATCCTAAATACAAGTACTTGCCACTTTGGTCAGCATCTGGATCTTGGTTAGTTTCTCAAGAAAATTTCTTAAAAGACAGTAAAACTATTTCTAACTTAAGACTTCGTGCTTCTTACGGTTTACAAGGGAATATTGATAAAAACACTTCACCATATGTAGTTGGAGATAATAAAACAGCTATTATCCTTCCGGGGCAATCAGAACCTACAATTGTGGTAACAAGTCCGCCGAATAGCAAATTGCGTTGGGAAAAAACCCAAAATACTAACTTTGGTTTTGACCTTGGTGTACTTAACAACCGTATTACTCTTGTAACAGATATTTACGGAAGAAAAAGTACCGATTTAATTGGTCTAAAAGCATTGCCATTAGAAAATGGTTTTGAATTTACAAACATGAACTGGGCACAGGTAACCAACAAAGGTTTTGAAATCGCTTTATCTACAAAAAACATCGACCGTCCTAATTTTAAATGGAACACCAATTTTAACTTTGCACATAACAAAAGTAAAGTTGATCGTTTAGAAATAAGAGACAACAGTTATTTACCAAACCAAGAAGGACATGCTGTAAATGCAGTATTTGGTTTAAAAACAAACGGAATTGACGAAAACGGTTACCCGTTATTTGTTAATAAAAAAGGTGAAACTGTAAATGCGCAAACTTTCTTTGGTTTATATGATCCGCTTGCTGGTGTTTTTCCTGGTATGTTCTCGCAATCAGATTTAAGTGCCGCAGAATTTAGAGACTTATTTACTTATTTGGGAGATAGAGATCCAAAATTTACAGGAGGTTTAATCAATACTTTTAAAGTAAGTAATTTTGATCTTACCATAGCAGCGTCGTTTAACATCAAACAAACTGTTACAAGAACTCCTCCATACAACGGAACACTTGTAGATAGAGGACAAAACTATACAACTGATATTTTAAACGCTTGGTCGCCAACTAATACTTCATCAAACTTACCAGGAATTACAAGTAAAGATTCTGGTACAGGAGATTCTTGGATGGCTTACAATTGGTTCTCTGGCGGTAACCCAATTATTACTTATAACTATTTAGACACATGGGTTAGCGAAATGAGTTATATGAGATTAAGCAGTGTTCGTTTTGGATATACTTTCCCAAAAACGTTTCTAGACAAAATCGACATTCAAAGTATTAGAGTAAATATTGAAGCAAGAAACTTGTTCGTAATCAGCTCAGATTACAAAGGTTATTTTGACCCAGAAACTTTCGGAAACATTTACGCACAGCCAGTTCCTAGATCGTTGACTTTAGGATTTAATGTAACTTTCTAAAAATTAAAAAAGATGAAAAAATTCTCAAAATATATAACACTTTTCGTCGCTGCTATTGCACTTAGCAGCTGCGATGACTATTTGGATATTACTCCAGTGGGAAAAGTAATTCCAGAATCACTAAATGAGTTTCGTGCGGTTTTAACAACAGCATATTCAGTTTACCCAGAACACAAATCATTGAGCGCCGCTCGTACAGACGAACTAATACTGAATGAAGATAACAGTGAAACTGCTATTTACAAAGATGTACATATCTGGAAAGATCTAAATCCGGATCGAAATACACTAAATTTTCATTATCAAGATTTATATACTGTAATTTTTTATACGAACGTAATTATCAACGAAGCATCTAATAAAGTAGCAGCATCTGAAGAAAGAGATCAATTAATTGGAGAAGCTTATGCTTTGAGAGCAATGGCAAATTTTGATTTAATAAATCTTTTTGGAAAACCTTATAATCCTGCAACTGCAGCTTCAGACAAAGGAGTTCCATTAGCTTTAGAGATTGATTTGGAGCAAGTATTTGTTCCACAGAGCGTAGACGTTATTTACAATCAAGTTATTTCTGACACTAAAGAAGCTGAAAAATTAATTAACTTAAGTACGCAGCCAAAAGGTTTAAATTACCGTTTCTCAAAAGTGGCGCTATACAGCTTAGAAAGCCGTTTGTATTTATATCAACAGCAATGGCAAAAATCACTTGATGCTGCCAATAAAGCTTTAGAATTAAAAAACACTTTAATTGATTTAAAAGCAACCCCGGTTTTAGCTACAAAATACGATGGAAAAGAATCTATTTTAGCCCTTGAAGATGGCTATATCGTTGGTCTAAAAAGAGCTTCTTATGCATCTGCAGACTTAATTGCGGCTTACAACAAAACAACTGACTTGCGTTTCCCGCTTTATTTTGCAGCAAGTGGAAGCCGTTTTAGAATTTTAAAAGGCGGAAACGACGATCAAAAATCATCATTCAGATCTTCAGAGTTGTATTTGACAAAAGCCGAAACTTTGTTGAAACTGGATAATATTAACGATGCAAAGGCAACCGTTTTAAGTTTTATTAAAAACAGATACACACCAGCAGGATACGATCAATTGGCAAGTAACATCAATACAATGAATGCGACTGATCTAACCAACTTCATTTTTGAAGAAAGACGCAGAGAATTTCCTGTTGAAGGACACCGCTGGTTTGATTTAAGAAGAAGTACTCAAAAACAAATTGTTCACAAATTCATGACCATAGAGTACACTTTACTACAAAACGATCCGCGTTACACTATTATTTATCCAGCAGACGCAAGATTAAATAATCCGAATATATAAGTTCGTTCAAAATCAGAAAAAAGGTCCAGTTCAAAAAACTGGGCCTTTTTGCATTTAAAAACAGAGTCAACTATCTTTGCAAAATCAACTTTAGAATTCTGGTTCTATAAATGAAGCTTTAAAAATGAAAATTGCCATTGTTGAAGACGAGTATCTTGCTTCAAGCTATCTAAAATCTATTTTAGAACAGCAGGACATTTTGCAAATAGCCGAAATTGCAGTTTTAAAATCTGTAAAAGAAGCTGTGGCCTTTTTTTCTGAAAACAATGTCGATTTGGCTTTTATGGATATTCATTTAGGCGACGGAAAAAGTCTTGAAATTTTTGAAAAAACAACGATCTCCTGCCCTGTCATTTTTGTTACCGCTTACGATTCCTACGCTATTTCAGTTTTCAAACACTTTACAATTGATTATCTTTTAAAACCTTTTGAAGAACAAGAATTATTTGAAGCCTTAATCAAATTCAAAAAAATAAAAGAGACTTTTAACAGCGATGCAACACTGCAATCATTAGTTGCAATCGAAAACCCCGAAACAAGCAAAATACAGCGTCATTTTTTAGTAAACCACGGTTATAAGCTTATCTCTATAAACGAAGCCGAAATTACCTATTTTGCCGCATCTGGAAAACATTTGTTTATATATGTAAATTCTGGAAACAGTTTTTTATACAATAGCACCTTGACAGATATTATTAACAACCTCGATCCATTTACATTTTTTAAGATAAATCGTAAATACATTGTAAATCGAAGTACTATAAAAGAAGTGTTGAAACACTCTAATCAAAAAATCGAATTGATTCTTACTGTTCCTTCTGTTGAAAATGACCCAATAATAATAAGCAAAAAAGAAATCAATAATTTCAAAAACTGGCTCGATCAATAAAATTCAGATCCTTTTTTGAGTTCTAAAATGTGGTTTTATTAGAATATCAAAAAATCAAAAAAGTGTATCATTCGCATTTTTTGATAGAGAAGGACTTTACAAATTGCCAAAAAAATTTAGAAAACGTTAAATTAGCGTTATAAGAATCATAAAACTGATGCTTCATAACCAGCACGATAGCGATCATTTTTGATCAATTCTTTATCTTTGAGATTCAAAAATCAAATGTAAACGAAAATGCCACAACACAGATTTTACCCTGACGAAAAATTCAAAGAAATAGAAATAAATGCCTCATTACAACTTAAATACGCCATTTCAAACAGAGGCCGATTAATAAGCTTCACCGATGAAATTGAAAACGGACGTCTTTTAAAAGGCGGTTTAAGCGATGGCTATCCTACTTTTAGATTTAAGGTAAAAAAAGACGATCAAATCGTTAACAAATACCTTTTTTTATACAAATTAGTTGCCCATTATTTTATTCCTAAAGAATCAGAAGAACAAACTTATGTACTTCACTTAGACTACAATCGAAGCAATGACGATGTACGCAATTTATGCTGGGCAACAAAAGCCGAAATGATGGCGCACAGCCGTAAAAGTCCGAAAGTAATTCAAGCCAAGAAAAACCTGATCGAGCACAACTTAAAAGCCGACGGAAGAAAATTGACTACAACAAAAGTCATGTTAATCAAGAAAATATTAGCAAGACCAGAACAAAAAACACGTCTAAAAATGATCGCCAAACAATTTGGTGTAAGCGAAATGCAGATACGTAGAATTGCAAGCGGTGAAAATTGGGGACACGTTAAAGTATAATTGTAAATAGTTGGTGGTTGATGGTAGGCACGATTAGCGTTGAACTTATAACTCCAAATTTATAATTCACAATTATCAATTAATAATTGTCAGGCTGAGCCAAGTTGAAGCCATGCAATGCCATTCCGCATAATTCTATCACAGCAAAATATATTGTCGCAGATTACACAGATTTATACTGATTTTTAAAATCATTTTAATCCTAATAATCTGTGGCTTATTTATTTTATTAAATTTCAAAACGACTTACCACTAATTACTAATCACTTTTCACCAAATCACAAAAATCAATTCATAATTCACAATTTACAATTCACAATTCATTCAATTTCTGTGAAAAGGTCAAAATCAGCAGGGGTAAAAATAAAATTTCAAGCGTTTTTTAAAATAATTCCTTAAATTCGCAATCACAAATAACAAAAGAAAAAATCGGCAAGTGAGTTTCGGAATTATAAACCTCCTTTTCGATAATAAATACTAAAAACCAAAAAAATGAAATACGACGTTATTGTTTTAGGAAGTGGTCCTGGCGGATATGTTACAGCAATTAGAGCATCACAATTAGGCTTTAAAGTAGCTGTAGTTGAAAAAGAAAATCTTGGTGGTGTATGTTTAAACTGGGGATGTATCCCAACTAAAGCATTATTGAAATCAGCTCAGGTTTTTGATTACTTAAAGCATGCTTCTGATTACGGATTGAAAGTTTCTGAATTTGATAAAGATTTCCCTGCTGTTGTTCAAAGAAGCCGTGGTGTTGCTGAAGGAATGAGCAAAGGAGTTCAATTCTTAATGAAGAAAAACAAAATTGACGTTATCGAAGGTTTTGGAAAACTAAAACCAGGAAAAAAACTTGACGTTACAGATAAAGACAATAAAGTTACTGAATACAGCGCTGATCATATTATCATCGCAACTGGAGCTCGTTCTCGTGAGCTTCCAAACTTACCTCAAGATGGTGTAAAAGTAATTGGATACCGTCAAGCAATGACGTTGCCAACTCAGCCAAAATCTATGATTATTGTAGGTTCTGGAGCAATTGGAGTTGAGTTCGCTCACTTCTACAACTCTATGGGAACTGAAGTTACGATCGTAGAATTTATGCCAAACATTGTTCCTGTTGAAGACGAAGACGTTTCTAAGCAAATGGAGCGTTCTATGAAAAAAGCAGGTGTAAAAATTATGACTAACTCTTCTGTAGAAAAAATTGATACTACAGGAAATGGAGTTAAAGCAACTGTAAAAACAGCAAAAGGAGAAGAAATTCTTGAAGCTGACATCGTGCTTTCGGCAGTTGGAATTAAAACAAACATCGAAAATATTGGTTTAGAAGAAGTTGGAATCGCTGTTGACAGAGATAAAATCTTAGTAAACGCTTACAACGCAACTAACATTCCTGGTTACTATGCAATTGGAGATGTTACTCCTGGGCAGGCTTTAGCTCACGTAGCTTCTGCTGAAGGAATTAACTGTGTTGAAAAAATCGCAGGTTTACATGTAGATCCAATCGATTACGGAAACGTTCCTGGTTGTACATATGCTACTCCAGAAATCGCTTCTGTAGGTTTAACCGAAAAACAAGCAAAAGAAAAAGGTTACGAATTAAAAATTGGTAAATTCCCATTCTCAGCTTCAGGAAAAGCAAAAGCTGCTGGTGCTGCTGACGGATTCGTAAAAGTAATCTTTGATGCTAAATACGGAGAATGGTTAGGATGTCACATGATTGGTGCTGGTGTTACTGATATGATTGCTGAAGCAGTTGTAGCTCGTAAACTAGAAACTACAGGTCATGAAATCCTTAAATCTATCCACCCTCACCCAACAATGAGCGAGGCAGTTATGGAAGCTGTTGCTGATGCATACGGCGAAGTAATTCACTTGTAACAATAACCAGAGACGCATTTGCATCTCTTCGGTTACATATTATTTTCAATTTAAAAAAGTCCGGTTTGTGAAAGCAAATCGGATTTTTTTATTGTTAAAGTTTAAGCCGTTTATAAGATTTTTTTTATCTTGGAGTTAAAATATAAATACAGCCTGCAATTAAAATTAAAATAATACAGAATGGAAAATACACCAATATTCTTTGCCGACGGAGAAAATCCAAGAATGATCGAAGCACACAAAAAAGCACAAGAAACGTTTAAATATTTCTGGAGAGAATTATCGTGGGAATACCGTCGAATAGTTCCCGGACTTGATGTTGCTTGTGTAAAATTGGCTTTTACTCAGGAAATAGATGGTGAAATTCTAGTCGAACATATGTGGATTAACGATATCAATTTTGACGGCGATACTATTTATGGCGTTTTAGTAAATCAACCCGATGAGCTAACCAATGTAAACAACGGAGACGAAGTACAAATACCAGTCAACCAAATAAGCGATTGGTTATTTGCTATTCAAGGTAAAACCTACGGAGCCTTTACCATACATGCAATGCGTTCAGAAATGGATAAGAACGAAAGAAAAGAACACGACAAAGCTTGGGGCTTAGAATTTGGAGATTTCGACGATATTCAAGTTGTTTCAGATCAAAAAGAAAAACCCGAAAATCTTATAGAACATCCAATGAGTAAAAACATGAAAGACAGCCTTGTTGATTTTCTAAAAAACAATCCCAAAGAACTTACATCAAAAGATGAATTAGGTTATACTTTTCTTCATCTCGAAACAATTGCAGGAAATAAAACCTCAGTTGAAGTTTTACTAAAATCTGGAGCAGATACTACAGCCAAAACCAACAACGGCAAAACCCCGCTTGATTTTGCAAAACAACTAAACTGGGAACATTTAATTCCTTTGTTATAATATAAAACATCTAAAATCCGATTGGTATAAACCAATCGGATTTTTTTATTAGAAACTAGATCTGCTTACAATCACTACTCAGCAGAAGCCTTCAACAAGCAAAAAACATAAACAACTGATTTTTAAATACATTCTTTTAAAAAATCACTTACCTATACTTTTTTTTCATAATTTTAACACTAAATTTAATTCAAAAAAGCCCTCAACCAAATAATGCGCTCATTAGATTAATAAATTACCCTTTCATAAGAAATATAGATTTCTTATAAATATTAAGCAGAAAGATTATTTTCAACTTCTAAGTTTTTTCCAGAGTCGGTTTTGACAAAGAATAATCTACAGGATGTTGAAAAATTAAAATAATAAAATTTATATCCACTAAATAAATTAATGTTATGAAAAAAATCCTTCTTTCTTTCTTGTCAGTATTTCTCCTGACAGCCTGCAATAATAATCAAACCAATAATGCAGAGAAAATCGACAATTCAAATACAGCTGGAACTGAATTTAAACCTGCAAATATTAAAGAACAAATTTTGTATCAACGCGCAGTTGAAGCTGCAGTATGGGGAATGCCGGCAGTTAATTTTCAATTGATGTACGATGCACTTGCAAAAATAAACGGTAATTACAATCAAGTTGTTATTTGGCCAAAACTGTTAGATTGGAAAAATCAAACTCTTACCCCAAATCCTGATGTAATTTATTTAATGCCATTTTTCAATACAGAAAAAGTAGGTCCTGTTGTATTAGAAATTCCACCAGCAGACAATGGCGTTTTTAATGGCAGTGTAATGACTTACTGGCAAAATGCAATTGAAGATGTTGGTCCTGGCGGAGTTGATAAAGGAAAGGGCGGAAAATATCTATTTTTACCTCCCGGCTATGATAAAAGCAAAATACCCGCAGGTTATATCCCTTTGCAATCTGATACTTACAGAGGCTATGCCCTTTTGCGCTCTGTATTAAAAAGCGGCAGTGCTGCCGATGTTGCTGCGGCAGTAGCTTACTCCAAACGCATTAAAGTTTATCCGCTCAGCGAAGCTTCAAAAAATCCAACAACTGTTTTTATCGATGCGAGTAATGATGTGTACGACTCAAACATTCGGTATGACCACACTTTTTATCAAACATTAAATTCAATTGTGCAAACAGAGCCTTGGCTTACAAGAGATCGTGTAATGATTGATCCTTTAAAAACATTAGGTATTCAAAGAGGGAAATCTTTTGCTCCTGACGCCCGCACTAAAGAAATTCTAACACAAGCCGTAAAAACAGCTAAAGAATGGCTTTTATATAATTACGAAATAACACCTCCTTTTTACAAAGACACACATTGGTTTTTTCCTGCAGATGAAGACAATATTAAAAGCGTAAAAAGTCAATACTCAATCTCAGAAATTTATCCTATCGACAATAGAGCCGTTTGTTACATGATTGCTTTTTTTAGCGCTAAACATCTTGGTGAATCACAATTTTACTTAATGCAGATTGTAGACAAAGATGGCAATCCACTTGATGGCAATAGCACTTACAAAGTAAATGTTCCTGCCAATGTTCCTGTAAAACAATACTGGTCAATGACAGTTTATAATAGAGACACGCACACCTTTATTCGAAACCAAAAACGTGCAGGGCGCTCATCGCAAAGCCCAGAATTAAAAACGAATAGTGACGGTTCTGTCGATTTATACTTTGGTCCAACTCCGCCACCAAGCGGTGAGTCAAATTGGGTGCCAACAGATCCTAAAGGCAAGTTCGAAATATTAGCACGTTTTTACGGCCCAACACCTGCCTTACGTGATCAAAGCTGGAAATTAACTGATTTAGAAAAAGTTAAATAACGAAAACTAAAATATTCTAAGGTCAAAATCTGATCCGTGTAAACAGATCAGATTTTTTTTAGGATATATTCGGCTTATCTACCGTTTTTTTCTTTTAATTTGATTTTTAAAAATGATCTTCTTAATTTATTTTTATTAAAAACATTGAAATAAAAGACCAAAACACGCAATCTATACTCAACCTTGTAAAGATCAAATTAAATAATGAAATCTAAATCTCAAATCATGATAAAAAAATTAATTTTATTTGCCGTTTTAGTATTAGGAACAAAAGCTGCTGCTCAAGATCAAGGTTTCAAAATTCCAGATTACAAGACAATTGAAAAAGAAATTCAAGATAAAAAATCAACATTTTATTATCCTCAATTAATAGAACGATTAGTAAAAAACGATACTTTACTAACACACGACGATTTCAACCATTTGTATTTTGGTTACGTTTTTCAGCCCAAATACAATGCTTTTTGGAAATCGCCAAATGAAAAAAAACTAAATGAAATTTATGGTAAAGAAAAACTGGAAAACAAAGATTACGATGAAATTATCAAACTAATCAACAATAGTTTAAGCGAATTTCCATTTGATCTCAGACAGCTCAATCTTCTAGCTTATACTTATCACTTAAAAGGCGATGAAGTAAATTCAAAAATAGCTTCTTTTAAATTTCACAGCATCATGAATGCTATTTTATCTTCGGGCGACGGAAAACAATGCGAGACAGGATTTCATGTTCTTCTTGTTGAGCATGAATATGTACTGCTTAATGTTTTCGAACTAGAAAGTAAATCACAATCTTTAGTAGATCATTGTGATTATTTAAGCTTCGAGAAAGGCAAATATCAAGTTGACGGCATCTATTTTAATATCGAAAAAATGCTCGAAAATGAATCTAAAGTTTTGAGGTAAAAGCATGAATTTATAATTCAATGAAAATAATAGAAGCTAGAAATAAAGATTACGAAGCATTAAGAATTCTATTTTTAGAAGAAAGAAAAAGAACTTTTACATGGCTTAATTCTTCCGAATTTCAATTAGATGATTTCGAAAAATATACACAAGGCGAATTAATTTTAACGGCTCTGCAGGAAGATATTCCCATTGGCTTTATTTCAATCTGGACGCCTACTAATTTTGTGCATCATTTATACATTCACCATAAATATCAAAATAAAGGTATCGCTACTAAACTACTAAAAGCCGCAGTCTCCAAAACTAATTTCCCGCTCGCTTTAAAGTGTTTAGAAAATAATCTAAAAGCTGTTGACTTTTATAAAAGAAAAGGCTTCATCGAAAAAAGAAAAGGACAATCTGAAAATGGAACTTATATTTTATTTGAGTTAAATAAATCATTAATAACAAAGTATTAGAAAAAAACTATCAACCAAGAACCATGAATCTCAATAAAATAAAAGTCTATCATATATTTTGGATCGTTGCGCTGCTCATTTTAATTATCGGATTCATTCAGAATAACGATGATCCAACGGCTAATCTAGATATCAATATTCACGATACTTATTACGTAGTACGTAATTTTGACAGTACTATCTTTTTATTTATTTGCTATTTCATAATGGGATTTGGCTATTGGCTTGTTCAAAAAGTATTTAGAAAAAAGCTTGTAAAAGCTTTAACTATACTTCATTCTATAATCTTTATTGGCAGTTTTGTAATTTATTGGATTGTTTTACTTTATAGTAAGATGTTTCTACAAAAACCTGAATTCCCTTCATTCTTGAGTGATTATCAATTAATAAACTCGACTTTAGTTCTGGAATTATTAGTAATTACTTTTATTGGAATACCCGTATACATTATCAACTTATTAATTGGGCTGATTAGAAAAAAGCAAACAGAAATACTTTCAAAAATCTAAAATCTAAAATCTAAAATAGAGATCCTCTCTGTCTGAAACACCCCTTAAAAATGTCTTTTAAACACCCTAACATATTGATTTTTAAACAATAACTTTGATATTCAACTTTTAAAAATTAATAATTATGAGTGCAGCAGATTTTACCACAACAATAACTGTCGATCAATCTCCAGAAGAAGTTTTTAATGCCGTTACCAATGTTCGTAATTGGTGGTCGCAGGAAATTGAAGGAAACACAGCCCAATTAAATGATGAATTTGATTATCATTTCGAAGATATCCATCGCTGCAAAGTAAAATTAATTGAAGTTATTCCAAATCAAAAAGTAGTTTGGCTGATTGAGGAAAACTACTTTAAATTTACTGAAGATAAAACAGAATGGACAAACACAAAACCTACTTTTGAAATTTCAGAAAAAAATGGAAAAACAGAACTTCGTTTTACTCATTTTGGTTTAGTTCCAGAATACGAATGTTTTGAAATCTGCCAAGACGCTTGGACAAATTATATACAAAACAGCTTAAAAAAGTTAATCACAACAGGCAAAGGCGAACCCAATGCAGCTGGAAAACCACAAACCGAAAACGAAAAGAAACTATCATCTAAATAAATTTCATAAATTCGTGATACAAAACCAGAATCTATGAATCCTATTTTAAGAAATATACTTGCCGTTATTGCCGGCCTTTTTGTTGGAAGTGTTGTTAATATGAGTATTATATTAGTCAGCGGTTCTATAATTCCGCCACCAAATGGAGCAGACAATACAACAATGGAAGGTTTGCAAGCCACCATGCATTTATTTGAAGCCAAACATTTTCTATTTCCTTTCTTGGCGCACGCTCTCGGAACGTTTGCAGGTGCATTAACAACAGCCTTAATCGCTGCAAATCACAAAACAAAACTAGCCTTAGTTATAGGAGGTTTCTTTTTATTAGGAGGAATTGTAAGCGTTTGTTCTTTACCGTCTCCAATATGGTTTACAATTGTCGATTTAGTTTTTGCTTATATCCCAATGACCTATTTGGCATTAAAGTTAGTTGCAAAGAAATCCTAAATTTGGAAAAAAATGGATGAGAAATCAGCTCAAACAAAACCCGCCAAAATGTGCTACGAACATATTGGCGGAAAACTTGGTCAGCTGCTTGCCATAACTTTTGCAGAAAAAGGCTGGATTGCAAAAAAGAATCCCGCTGATAAACATTTCTATATTACAGATTTGGGCTTAACCGAATTTGCAAAACTAGACATCGATCTCAGCCAGATAAAACCTGAAAATTTATAGTACATTCTCTAAATTCCGTTTCTATTTTCTTTAAATCCTTCTAAATTTCATAACTTAGTTAGCTGTTAATCACAATATCATGACTAGGAAAGAAATTGCGCAAAATTTTTTAAAACTTGCGGCCGGCGGTCACTCACACGAAGCATTTAGGCTTTATGTGGGCAAAAAATTTAAACATCACAATGCTTATTTCAAAGGTGATGCCGACACTTTAATGCTGGCAATGGAAGAATCGGCAAGGACAAACCCTAACAAAATTTTTAAAATTCATCATATTTTAGAAGACGAAAAGTTAGTTGCAGTACATTCGCATTTAAAACAAACCCCAATAGACATAGGTTTCGCAGTAGTTCATATTTTAAAATTCAAAGCTGATAAAATTATAGAATTATGGGATTTAGGTCAATCAATTCCCACAGAAACAATTAACGAAAATGGAATGTTTTAATTCAGTTGCAGTTTTAAGTAAATCATTAAACTGATACTGAAAATAGAATTCAAAAAAAAATACAATGGCAAAAAATAAAACTACAGAAACTCAAAGCAGCGTTACTGATTTTATAAACACGGTTGAAGACGAATCAAAAAGAAATGATGCTTACGAGCTTATTAAAGTAATGCAGCAAACAACTGGTTTTGAACCTAAAATGTGGGGATCAAGTATAATTGGGTTTGGATCATATCATTATAAATATGCGAGCGGACATGAAGGCGATGCTCCTTTGGCCGCTTTTTCTCCAAGAAAAGCTGCAACCACAGTTTACTTCTATTTATCTGAAAGCACCGAAAAGGAACTTGCAAAACTAGGAAAACATAAATCATCAAAAGCATGTATTTATATCAAAAAACTAAGTGATATTGACCTAGAAATTTTAAAAAATGTAATACTGCTTTCGATTAAAGAAGTACATAATTTATATCCAGCAAAATAAAAAAATGAGTCCCGTTTTACCCGAAAATAGCTCGCAGCATCTCAATGATCGTTTTGCATTTGAGAGTATCGTTTTTGTATTTATTATTATAACTTTTGTTTATTGTTTTTATAGACGAAAAAAAATATACCTGAATCTCAAGGAATCTAAAGATTATAATGGTTTTCCAAATATCAGACTTTATTCAAGTTTATTGTTAATATTTATTATTGCCATAACCTTAGTTTTTAACTATATAATGAAGCTTCTATCATAAATATATTTTCTAACCAACAAATACCACAATTCTTAAAAAATGGTTACATTCCTAATTTTACTTTTCGTACTAGTACTTATAGCCTATAATTTTTTACGGCATCCAAAATTTGGAAAAAAGCCTTCGGGCGAAAGACTGGCTTTAATACAGAAATCTCCACAATATAAAAATGGAAAATTCGAAAATCAAAACTTTACGCCGGATCTAGCCGAAGGAGCAAATTACTTTTCAGTTTCTTATGAATTCTTCTTCAAAAAAGTAGAACGAAAAATCCCTGCTGATTTAATTCCTTCTATTAAGACTAATTTGCACGAAATTCCAGTTAATCAAGATGTATTAGCATGGTTTGGACATTCCTCCTATTTTATTCAATTAGAAGGAAAACGTTTTTTAATAGATCCCGTTTTCAGCGGAAACGCCTCTCCTATTTCGGGCACAACAAAAGCTTTTAAAGGAACAGATGTTTATACTGTTGACGATTTGCCGGAAATTGATTATTTATTGATTACACACGATCATTACGATCATTTAGACTACGAAACCATTCTAAAATTAAAAGCAAAAACAAGAAAAGTAATCACAGCGCTTGGCGTAGGTTCGCATTTTGAATTTTGGGGATTTGAGAAAGAAAATATTATTGAGAAAGACTGGTATGAAAAAATAGAACTTGATGAGAACTTAATACTTCACACCACGCCATCTAGACATTTTTCTGGTCGAAGTTTTACACGCTGCAATACGCTTTGGACTTCTTTTGTTCTTGAAACCAACGATTTCAAAATATATCTGGGAGGCGACAGCGGTTACGATTCTCATTTTGCCGAAATTGGTCAAAAATTTGGCCCTTTTGACATTGCTTTAATCGACAACGGTCAATACAATAAAAACTGGAAATACATTCATAATATGCCCGAAGATGTTATAAAAGCAATGCACGATTTAAAAGCAAAGAGAGTTTTTCCCGTTCATTCTTCAAAATTTGCATTGGCACTTCACGCTTGGGACGAGCCTTTGAAAAAAGTAACCGAATTGAATCGTTTACATGAAAAACCACTTCCATTAATTACGCCATTAATTGGAGAAATAGTGGAATTGAAAAACGAAAAACAAGAATTTAAACAATGGTGGAACGGAGTAAATTAAATTAGTATTACTTAAAAAAATCATGAATACCTCAAACTATATAATTCGAAATGCTCTTCCTTTAGAATTTGAAAAAATAGGACAACTATTAATTCAAGTTTATTCACAACTAGAAGGTTTTCCGAAAGAAAATGAACAGCCCAATTATTATAAAATGCTGGCAAATATTGGCGATTTTACAAAACACCCAGAAACGGAACTTCTTGTGGCTGTTGATGAAAAAAATACAATTCTAGGAGCTGTTGTTTACTTTAATGATATGCAATATTATGGTTCTGGCGGAATTGCAACTCAAGAACAAAACTCGGCAGGATTTCGTTTATTAGGCGTTGACAATAAGGCACGCGGAAAAGGAATTGGAAAATTATTGACACAAGAATGCATTAAAAAAGCAGCCGAAAACGATCGAAAACAGCTTATAATTCATTCTACTTTAGCCATGAAAACGGCTTGGAAGATGTATGAAAACATTGGTTTTAAAAGATGTGAAGATCTAGATTTTATGCAGGGAGAATTGGCTGTATTTGGCTTTAGATTACCTATTTCATAAAACCAATCCAACTTAATTAATTTGTTGCAAAAAAACACTAAAAATGACAACATCAAATTTTAATTTACAACCCGATTTCTTAGAAAATGAGATCACAAAATTGATTCCGCTAGAGGAAAACCATTTTGAAGCATTATTTCAAGCAGCATCTGACCCGCTGATTTGGGAGCAGAATCCTGTAAAAAACCGACATGAAAGAGAAGGTTTTAAAACCTATTTTGAAATCATAAGTACAAAAAATCCGTTCTTAATTCTAGATAAAAAAACCAATGAAATAATGGGAACCACAAGTTTCTATGATTTCAATCCCGAAAAATCCAACGTTGGAATTGGCTACACTTTTATTACAAGAAAATACTGGGGCGGTCCTTACAATAGTTCAATTAAAAAGTTACTGATAGATTATGCTTTTCAGCACGTTAATTCAATCCTTTTTCACGTTGGAGCAGAAAATTTTCGTTCTCAAAAAGCCGTTTTAAAACTGGGAGCAGAAAAAATAAACGATATCCTATTTAACATTAATGGTACCGAAGTACCATATTTTGAATATGAATTGAAGAAAAAGTAAATTACAAAATGGTAGTCTTTCAACTTGCTTCTTGCATCTTTAAGACTCACATCAAAAAAATAACAATGAAAAGAATAACTGTTTTCTGTGCTTCCAGTTTTGGAACCGAAAAAATCTACGAAGAACAAGCAATTGCTTTAGGAAAAACTTTAGCCGAACAAAATATAGAATTAGTTTATGGAGGCGCAAATGTAGGTTTAATGGGCGCTGTTGCAGATGGAGCTTTAAACGCAGGAGGAAAAGTAATTGGTGTGCTTCCTAATTTTTTAAGGTCTAAAGAAATTGCTCATTTAGGTTTAACCGAATTAATTTTGGTAGAAAGTATGCACGAACGAAAAACAAAAATGAATGAGTTATGCGATGGTGTAATTGCACTTCCCGGCGGTTTTGGAACTCTAGAAGAATTGTTTGAAATGCTGACTTGGGCACAATTAGGATTACATAAAAAACCAATTGCCATTTTAAACGTAAATGGTTTTTATGATGCACTGATAGCATTACTGCAAACAATGACAGAAAAAGGATTACTGAAAGAAGTCAATCAAAAAATGCTTTTGGTTAGTGAGACTATTGATGATTTACTTTATCAAATGAAAAATTATGTCGCTCCAACTGTAGGAAAATGGATTGATAAAAAAGAATTATGAGTTAGATATTTGGAGTTACAAGTAAAAAATTAGAGTTACATTTACGAATCAATCCTGCTTCTAACAAACAACATATAACTTCGAGAAAAAATGAAAACGGAAAACAACAAATTTGCAAAAGCCGAAATGCTGATTCGAAAACCTCTTTCAGAAGTTTTTCAAGCTTTTATTGATCCTCAAATAACAAGTAAATTTTGGTTTACAAAAGGGTCAGGAAAATTAGAAGAAAACCAAAAAACAGAATGGACTTGGGAAATGTATGGTTTTACACTTTCGGTTACAACCATTGTTTTACAAGAGAATAAAAAAATCGTTATTGAGTGGGGAAATACAGGAGAAACAACTTTAGTTGAATGGATTTTTGCGCCATTAAATGAAAATGAAACTTTTGTGAGTATTACAAATTCAGGTTTTAAGGGAGATACTGATAAAATAATCGATCAAGTTCGCAATTCAACCGAAGGTTTTACTCTGGTTTTAGCTGGAGCAAAAGCGTATTTAGAGCATAATTTACAATTGAATTTAGTTTTAGATCGTTTTCCGAAAGGACTAGCTTAATTGTGATTTAACCGCAAAGTATACGAAGTAATTATTTCTAAAAAACACAGTTTTACAAGTTCTCAAAGGAAACCTAAAACTTGAAACAAAAAAAATGGAAACAAAGAAACCCGAAAATATCGACGAATATATTGGCGCATTTCCAAATGACGTTCAAGAAATTTTAGAAAAAGTTCGAATGACAATTCAGCAAGCTGCGCCAGAAGCCAAAGAAAGAATTAGTTATTCTATGCCTGCTTTTGAACAAAATGGAATCGTGGTTTATTTTGCTGCTTTTAAAAATCATATAGGTTTGTATGCTTTGCCAAGCGGTCACGAAGCTTTTGCTGAGGAACTCTCAAAATATAAATCAGGAAAAGGTTCTGTTCAGTTTCCTTTAAAAGAAAAAATGCCCTACGATTTGATTACTAAAATTGTAAAATTTAGAGTCAAAGAAAACCTTGAAAAAGCGAAAAAGAAATAAGTCTAAATGAATTTAACAGAACATTATAATCAACTTTATAAAAGTGCTTCTGAAGCTATTTTAAACGAAAAATATAATTTAGATCCTTATATTAATGATAGTTCAGATTCCAGATTTGGAATTACACTTCTTGCTCGTCCAAACGAAAAAATTAATACCGAAATTCAGCTGCTTTTAGACAAATTAAAAGCCGTTGAACCGTCTCAGTATTATTATCCAAACTCAGATATTCATATTACCGTACTCTCTATTATTTCATGTTACCAAGGTTTTAACTTAGATAAAATTGCTGTTGAAAAATATATAAATACGATTCAGAAAAGCTTAATAGATCTAGACGAAATCACGATTGAATTTCGAGGTGTTACTGCCTCAAATTCAGCGATAATGATTCAAGGTTTCCCCACAGATGAATCTTTGAATAACTTAAGAAATAAACTTCGAGAAAACTTCAAAAATTCTGCTTTAGAGCAAAGTATCGACAGCCGATATTCCATTTCTACAGCGCATTCAACAGTAATGCGTTTTACAGAAAAACTTGTAAATCCCGAAAAACTAATTGAAATTACAGAAGAGTTTCGTGATTACAATTTTGGATTTTTTAAAGTGGATAAAGTAGAACTAGTCTTTAATGACTGGTATCAAAGGAAAGAAAATACAATTCATTTGAAAAACTTTGACTTATAATGTTTTTAACTACTGAAAACCCAGCTGTTTTCTCAATTCTAAATTCAAGCTGTATTGTTCTTGAATTGGAATAATTTTTCGTGTGCTTTTATTAATATCACTTCCTTCAGCCGTCCAAAGAAAAGGATAAAAATTAAAGACCTCGTCGCCTTTTAATTTCGAAACCTCATCACGCCATCCATTCCATCTGTTTCCTTCATAGAACTTATCCAAATCATTATTAAAACAAAAACCTAGAAACTCAGAATAAGTAATATCAAGCGGTTCATATTCTAAATTATCAGGAGAAAAATAGTAAATCTTCCCTAAATCATTTCCCAGTCCGCCGCCATTCAATAAATAAAAACCGCCAATTGCATCATCAGCAATTAATAAAAAAGAAGGTGTTTCGCCAAACTCATTAAACGATTTTCCTTTATTCCAATCAGGTAAAGTTCTATTAAATCTTGAATTTCCAGAGCCAAGAATTCGAATCCAGCCATTGTCGACTAAAATACCGCCGGTCATAAAAACAACCGCTCCCATAGTTGAACGTGTAGTTACCTGAGTTTTATATAAGACTTCTTTAGCTTTTACCGCATCAACAGGTAAAACCTCAACCTTATTTTTTGCCGTTTTAATCCAATCTTCAACAACCGGCCATCCCGGATCAGCTTTATCTATAAGTTCTTCTGCTTTTTTCATTTTGTTCTGTGCACTTACTGTAAAAGTAAAACATATCATTATAATTAATAGAAAATTTCGTGTCATCTATGCGATTTATAACTTTAAAAATTGCCTAACCTTTCTTCAAAATACTTCCCAAACCACGACCAATCTGCTCAATAGCTTCCAAACTTTTGGTTAACGGCGTTGCGGTAAAATCTTCGTAAGCATCCATAGAACTCTCTTTTCGATCATCTTGCGGATAAACTAAAATAATGTTATTGTCGCCAAAGAATTTCTCGAATTTCTGAGGAAGTCTCTCAAAAATAGATTGATACGACACAGAACCTTTTCTAGATAAATTAAAAACAATTAGATCATTTGGCTTGATCTCATCTGAAATAACTTCAAAGTTATCCCAATCTAAAATGCTTTTAAAGCCGAATTTAGCATTTAGCTTCAAACTATTGGCAATCTGCTGAATAGTTTGATGTGTTTTATACTCCGCATAAATTACAATCGGAATACTTAATTCTTGCGATAATCTTGAAATTTTCTGAAGCAGAAGTTGAAAACCGACACCTCTTTCAGAAAATGGCGGACAAATAAACACCAGTCTTTTATCTTCTATAAATGTTTTTTGAAAACGACAGATGAATAAACTTTTATCAACATTATTAATAATCGAATCTACGTTCTCTCCAAAAATTTTATCTAAAAATCCTGTTTTTCTCGGCCAGCCGACAATCACAATATCTGACATGATTTCTTTAGAAGTTCTTGCAATACCACTTGCAGGATTATGGTCAATTCTGGCAATTGTATTAATCTTAACTTCAGAAGCTGAACCTTGAATTACAAATTTATCGACTGCTTTTCGGTACTTTAAAATATTCTTTTCGGCTTGATCATTATTAGGAACAATGGTTAAAAGCGTAACCGGATTAGCTGATTTTTTGTCTTTTATTAAAAGTGCAAAATCTAATAAACTGGCTGTCGCCGAAGTTTTAGCCAGCGGAATCAAAATATGTTCGTCTAATATTTGATCTTTATCTGCATCCTCTGTAGAAACTTCTTCTTCGCAAATGGCAATTTTTTTAGCTGCTTTTTCAGTTGCAAATGAAGCAACAATACAAGTAATCAGAATCAGAATAATAGTTCCGTTTAAAATATTTTCATCAAGAATTTTAGCTTTAAAACCCACTAAAATTACGGCTAGAGTTGCAGCAGCATGTGCACTGCTTAAGCCAAAAATAAGTTGTCTTTCAGTCTTTGTATATTTAAAAACAATTTGAGTAAAAAAGGCGGCAATCCATTTTCCAAAAATAGCCACAACACTCAAAGTTGCTGCTACAATTAAAGCTGTTGGTCCGCTTAAAATTACACTTATATCAACAAGCATTCCCACAGAAATCAAGAAAAACGGAATAAATAATGAGTTTCCTATAAATTCTATTCTGTTCATTAAAGCTGACGAATGCGGAATTAAAGGATTTAATGCCAATCCCGCAACGAAAGCACCAATAATAGGCTCCACTCCCGCTACTTCTGCCAAAAACGCCGCAAAGAAAACTACTGACAGTACAAAAATATAATGCGCGTGTTTTTCGCTTTCTAATTTTTTGAAAAACCATTTTGCAATTCTCGGAATCACTAAAAACATAATGGCCGAAAAAATGGCAAGTGAAACTCCAAGTTTTATCCAAAAAGCTTGATTTAGACTTCCTTGTGCACTTCCCATAATTACCGCAAGAATAATCAAAACGGCAGTATCTGTTAAAATTGTTCCTCCTACTGTTATAGCAACTGCTTGATTTTTTGCGATACCAAGTTTACTCACAATAGGATATGCCACCAAAGTGTGTGTTGCAAACATACTTGCTGTTAAAAAACTCGCATTAAAATCATATTTTAAAAGATAAAAACAAACGGGAAAACCAACAGAGAGCGGCAGAATAAATGTAAAAAAACCAAACAATAAACTCTTATTACGATTGGCTTTGAACTCATTCATATCCAATTCTAAACCCGCAATAAACATAATATACAAAAGTCCTATGGTCGAAAACAAATCAATTGCTGAGTTCTTGGCAAGTATGTTAAGTCCATGCGGACCAATGATAACTCCAGAAATGATAAGACCTATAATACCTGGAATATTTATTTTTTTAAGTAAAATGGGAGACAACAAGATAATAAAAAGTATTAACGAAAAAATCAATACTGGGTTACTTAACGGTAATTCGAATTCTTGTAAAAAATGCTTGAAAAATTCTATCATAGTGTAATTTTAATCTTCATTGTGGTATTTTAATTTTCTCTCAAAATGGTGTCTTAAATTAGAATATTTTTTATCTGAAGATATAATTAATTTTGTTTTTGCGAAAGTCTAAACATATTGTTTTTGCACTTGCATCTATTACAAAAATACCTAAAAAAAATTACTAAACTCTTTACTAAAGCCTTATATTAACTAATTAAATTTAGTTCCTTGTCAAATTATTAGAATTTAATATCTTTTTTAACAAAATCGCAAGATTTCTAATTGAAAGTAAAACTTCATTGCATTATTCAATTATCTTTGTCATAACAAAAATTGAACAATGGAAGAATGTATCTCTGTTTTTGATATGCTTAAAATTGGTGTCGGCCCTTCGAGCTCACACACTTTGGGGCCTTGGAGAGCCGCCGAACGCTTCTTAGAAGAGTTAAAAAATGAATCGCTTTTAGATCAAGTTACTCGAGTAAAAGTCAATTTGTATGGATCACTTTCTTTAACTGGTAAAGGACATGCTACTGATTTATCAGTAATGCTGGGCTTAAGCGGTCAAGATCCTGAATATATTCCGGTAGAAAACATTGCTGGAATTATAAAAAACATTGAAGATACAAACGAGATAATTCTCGCAGATCAATATAAAGTTCCTTTTTATTTTCTTCAAGATATTGTTTTCAATAAAGAGTTTCTTCCTTTTCATGCAAATGGACTGAAATTTACAGCTTATAAAGCTGATGACTCTGAGTACGAATCTACATTTTACTCTATCGGCGGCGGTTTTGTTGTAAAAGAAGAACGCGAAAATGCCAAAATTAAAGAGGTAATAAAATGTGCCTTTCCGTTTCCAATACAAAATGCCGTTGAGCTTTTAAACTATACCGTTACAGAGCAAAAATCAATCTCGGAGATTGTTTATGAAAACGAAAAATCGATGCGTTCTGAAGATGAAATTCACTCAGAACTTATGCGTATTTGGAATACAATGCTTGAGTGTATGTACATAGGCTGTCATACGGGAGGAATTCTTCCTGGCGGATTACATGTGCGCAGAAGAGCTTTTGATATGCATCAAAATTTAATTGGTTTATCCAACTATAACGATCCGCAATCATGGCTTGAAGAAATAAGAAAAACGGAAGTGAAATTTCGTCAAATCTTAAAATGGGTAAGCTGTTTTGCACTTGCTGTAAATGAAGTAAATGCGTCGTTAGGACGTGTTGTTACAGCTCCAACTAATGGAAGTGCCGGCGTAATTCCAGCTGTTTTGATGTACTATTTAGTAATTGAAAACCATAAAGCCGGCGAAAAAGAAATAAAACAGTTTTTGATGGTTGCTGGCGAAATTGGAAGTATTTTCAAAAAAGGCTCCACTATTTCTGCTGCAATGGGCGGTTGTCAAGCCGAAATTGGCGTTTCGTCATCAATGGCAGCGGCAGCATTATGCGAATTAATGGGCGGAACTCCTGCTCAGGTTTTAATGGCTGCTGAAATCGCTATGGAACATCATTTAGGTTTAACCTGTGATCCTATTGGCGGATTAGTTCAAATTCCGTGTATTGAAAGAAATACAATGGGTGCCATAAAAGCTATAAATGCAGCCGAATTAGCTCTTGAAACTGATTCTAAAAATGCAAAAGTGCCTTTAGATAAAGTTATTAACACTATGTGGCAGACAGCAAAAGATATGAATTCAAAATACAAAGAAACCTCTGAAGGCGGATTGGCTGTTGCTGTAAATATGGCTGATTGTTAAATTTTATAAAGTCTGCCGCGAATTTCACCAATTTACACTAATTTCTATCCTTCTTGGTTAAAAACAATTCGTGTAAATTGGTGAAATTCGTGGCGAACAAAAAAACTTCATGAAAAAGCTCAACTTCATAATTGCCCTATTCTGCTCTGTTTTACTGCATTCGCAACAGCGCTATTTTCTTAACTCAGATACAAGACTTTATACTACAACTAATACTGCTGCTGAGTTTTTAGGTTATTTTAAATATGGAGCCGAAGTTCGTTTATTATCAGAAAATAAAAATGGCTGGTATAAAGTACAAGCCGATAATTTTAACGAAGGTTATATTCCAGATAAATTCGTAGCAAAAAGTTTAAACGCCAGAGATGTTAAGATTAAAGATAATGAAAACCCAATTCTAGAAGGTGGCGACGCTTATTATGGCGGTAATCATTTATTTGTTTTAGCAGCAGGTTTAAAAGCCAGAGCTTTACCAGATAAAAACTCCAAGATCAGAGAAATTTTATTTACTGGTGACGCAGTGCCTGTAAATTATCTGCCTAAAAGTTCCGAAGAATGGGTTAACATTAATGGTAATTTTGACGAAGAATATGCAAAATTTACCTTAAGAAAATTCCTTGGCGCAAGACCAAACTTTGAAATTTTATTAAAAGACTTCGACAAACTTGATGTTAATGCTACCGCTGAGCGAAAAACCATAAGCGAAAGACTTGTTGAGCTAGCATGGAATAGTGAATATGATAAATTAGTACCTGCATATCAACGCTATTATGAAGTTGTTAAACAGCTAAATCACCCTAAACTTATTGCTGATACTGAATTGAATATGGCTCTTGCAAAAGGTTTAACCAAACATAAGCTGCCAGAACAAATTAATGCATTTATAAAAAAAGCCGAATTTTCATTAAAAGGCACCAAAACAAAATCGCTTTATTTAACTCAAAAAGATCTAGTAAAAACATTTGGAGAGCCTGCAAAAAAAGCAAGTGTAGGCGATGAATGCGGTATTTACTTAAGTGATTTATTTTATTACTACTCAGATTTACACTCATCTGTAGATGAAAAACAAAATCAAGCCGAAATCGTTAAGGTTTTTATCAATGAAAACAATAAACTTATTATAAACCCAAATTCGGTTTTAGACCATACCATGTCCGAAAAAGCTTTCATTGAAAAATATGGAACTTATATTGAAGCTTCGCTAAAATGGCCTCATATCTATTCTATACTAATGGAAGACAGTCAATTTAGAATAGAATTTAAAGACGGGAAACTATACAGCATCGAAATATTCTTTTATTGCTGATTCTCAATTTACAATTATTCAATACTTTTACATCATCAAAAAAAAATAAAATGTCAGTAGCAAAAAAAGATTATAAAAGAATCACAACAAAGTCATTAATAGAAATGAAAAGCAACGGAGAAAAAATCTCTATGCTTACCGCTTATGATTATACAATGGCTAAAATTGTTGATACCGCAGGAGTCGATGTGATTTTGGTGGGTGATTCTGCATCAAATGTTATGGCGGGTCACGAAACGACTTTGCCAATTACTTTAGACCAAATGATCTATCATGCTTCGTCTGTAGTTCGTGCTGTCGAAAGAGCTTTGGTTGTAGTAGATTTACCTTTTGGAAGCTACCAATCTGACCCAAAAGAAGCTTTACGCTCTTCTATCAGAATTATGAAAGAAAGCGGAGGACATGCAGTAAAACTTGAAGGCGGAAAAGAAATTAAAGAATCAATTAAAAAAATACTAAACGCAGGTATTCCAGTTATGGGGCATTTGGGTTTAACTCCTCAGTCAATTTATAAATTTGGAACTTACAGCGTTCGCGCAAAAGAAGATGCTGAAGCAGAAAAATTAATTGAAGATGCTAAAATGCTGGAGAGAATTGGTTGCTTTGGAGTTGTTCTGGAGAAAATCCCTGCCGATCTAGCTAAAAAAGTAGCTGAAAGTATTTCAATTCCAGTTATAGGAATTGGTGCTGGAGGCGGTGTTGACGGACAAGTTTTAGTCATTCATGATATGTTAGGAATGAACAACGAGTTTAGTCCGCGTTTTTTACGCCGTTACTTAAATCTATACGACGAAATGACAAAAGCTATTGGTCAATATGCAGCCGATGTTAAGTCTAGTGATTTCCCAAATTCTAATGAACAATATTAAGTCTAGACTATCTTAGACTTCTTAGATTCTAGACTTCTTAGATTTTTTTATTCTTTTAAAAATCTAAGAAGTCTAGAAATATATAAATCTAAAATTATGCATCAATTCAAAGAACTTTTGATTTGGAAAAAAAGTAGATTATTTTGTTCTAAAATATATTCAATAACATCAACTTTTCCTCATGATGAAAAGTTTGGAATAATTAATCAATTAAGAAGAGCAGCTGTATCCATTCCTTCAAATATAGCTGAAGGTTCTTCGAGAAATTCGAATAAAGATTTTGCTAGATTTTTAGAAATTGCAATTGGATCTGCTTATGAAGTTGAAACTCAACTTTTGATTTCATCTGATTTAGGCTTTCTAAATGAAGAAAACACAACAGAACTAATTAATATACTAGAAGAAATCACTAAAATGACTTCTAGGTTTAGAGCAACTTTATTGTAAAAAAAACTAAAATCTAAGAAATCTAAGTCAGTCTAAAAATCTAAGCAGTCTAAGCCAGTCTAATTATGAAAATTATTTCAGATAAAAACAATCTCCAAGTTCTTCACGAAGACAATCACATTATTGTAGTTAATAAGCGCGTAGGCGATATTGTTCAAGGCGATAAAACGGGAGATAAACCATTATCTGATATTGTAAAAGAATACATAAAAGACAAATACAATAAACCTGGAGATGTTTTTTTGGGTGTGATTCATCGTTTAGATCGTCCCACAACAGGTATTGTTGTTTTTGCGAGAACCAGTAAAGCATTGTCTCGAATGAATGAATTGTTCAGTAATCGTGAAACTCAAAAAACGTATTGGGCAGTTGTAAAAAACAAACCTCAAGAAGCGTCTGCTAAATTGGTTCATTATTTAAAAAGAAACGAAAAGAATAACACTTCAAAAGCACATTTAAAAGAGGTTCCAGACAGCAAACTAGCTAGTTTAGATTATAAAATAATCAAAGAACTTCAAAATTATACGGCGCTGGAAATTAATCTTCATACAGGACGTCATCATCAAATTCGTGCTCAATTATCCGCAATTGGATCTCCCATAAAAGGTGATTTGAAATATGGTTTTGACCGAAGTAATCCTGACGGTGGTATTCATCTTCATGCCAGAAAATTGGTTTTTATTCATCCTGTATCAAAAGAAAACATAACTATCATAGCGCCAACACCTGACGAAACGGTTTGGAATGCCATTTGATTTTTATGATATAATTGTTAATTTTTTAAATTTTATCGATTAACTTGCATAGAGAAAAACAAGCTGATCATAAAATGGACTATAAAAACGACATCGGGTACAGAAAAGAAACGCTCAAAAAGTTATTGTATAACATTCAAAAAAGCGAATATTTAATTGTACAAGCTTTGTACGATGACTTTAAAAAGCCAGAATTTGAAGCTGTCCTGACAGAGACAAATTATGTCATTTCAGAACTAAAAGATACGATCAAAAATATTAATACTTGGGCAGAACCAAAACGAATTTTTCCTTCTTTGCTTAATTTTCCTTCTACAGATTACATCTATAAAGAACCTTACGGAAATGTATTGGTTATTGCTCCTTGGAATTATCCCTTTCAATTAGCTTTATGTCCGCTTATTGCTGCCGTTGCAGCAGGAAACAGAGTTGTTTTAAAACCATCAGAACTTACTCCGCATACTTCTGCAATAATTGCAAAACTTATTGAAAAAACTTTTCATATTAACCACGTCGAAGTTTTTGAGGGCGGCGTAGAAGTTTCCAATAAATTACTAGCCAAACGCTGGGATTATATTTTCTTTACCGGCAGTGTTACTGTTGGAAAAGTCATTGCCAAGGCTGCTGCCGAAAATCTTACTCCCGTAACTCTTGAACTAGGCGGAAAAAACCCTTGTATAATTGATGAAACTGCCAATCTAAAATTAGCAGCAAAGCGAATTGTATGGGGAAAATTTATTAATGCGGGACAAACTTGTATTGCACCAGATTATATTTTGATTCAAAAAAACATGAAAGTAAATTTCATTACTTTCTTAATGGAAGAAATCATAAAAGCTTATGGCAAAAAAATAGATAAATCTCCTGACTTTGCGCGTATTATTAATACAAAAAACTGGGTGCGCTTAGATCAAATGATTGAACGTGATAAAGTAATTTTTGGAGGTGAAACTAATGCCGACAAGCTTTACATATCTCCTACCCTAATTGAAGAACCAAGTTTAGACAGCCCGGTAATGAGCGAAGAAATTTTTGGTCCAATTTTGCCAATTCTTGCTTATGAAACCGAAGACGACATTCATAACGTGATCAGTCGTTACGAAAAACCTCTCGCCTTTTATGTTTTTAGCGACGATAAATCTTTTGCAAAAAAAATGATCACAAGCTATTCTTTTGGAGGCGGATGTATCAACGACACTGTTATTCATTTTTCGAACAAAAGACTTCCTTTTGGCGGTGTCGGGCACAGCGGTATCGGGGCTTATCATGGTCAAATGAGTTTTGATACTTTCTCTCATCATAAAGCAATTGTAAAAAAAGCAAACTGGCTTGATTTACCAATGCGTTACGCTCCTTACAAAGACAAATTAGCTTCAATAAAAAGGGTATTAAGCTGGATTTAAGAAGCAAAAACAATTTTAGGATTTTTAGACGAAATTGATTAAATATATTATATTTACCATTGACTATTATGGTACCAAACACAAACTATATTTAACAATTTTACTCTTAAAATGAAAGCTACACTTGACCAAATTGAAGACATCAAAAAAAATGGCTATTCAATAGATTTTTCGACTATTTTCAACTATGCCCTCGAAAATTTCAAAAAAATCTCATTGTATTCCGGGCTTATAATTCTAGTATTTTCAGTCGTAGTAGTAATTGTAATTATGGGATTAGCTGTAACTTTTTATGGCGTTAAAAGCTTATCTGAGAATTCCTTAGAAAATTTTCAAATTCAAAACTTAAGCTACATTCAACAAGTAATAACTGCCGTTTCACTTGCTGCAGTTACCGCAGTATTTGCTCCTTTGGGCGCAGGATTCTTAAAAATGGCTGATTGTGCAGATAAAGATGAAGAATTTAATGTTTCAACAATTTTCACTTATTATAGAGCTCCTTATTTTCTTCAATTGTTTGCAGTTGCTTTTATTATAGGGCTTGTTACTAATGGAATTTCTTACTCTACAGAAAGCTTAGGCTTAGGATATCTAGGAACAGGAGTATCTTTATTCATCAATTTTTTCACATTTTTTACAATTCCACTAATCATTTTTGGCGATTTAAAAGCCATAGATGCTATTAAATCAAGTATAATATTGGTAAGCAAAAACCCTGTTATAATATTTTGCCTATTTATAATTGGATTTCTTGGATCATTAGTAGGTCTTGTAGCTTGTTGTGTTGGCGTTATTTTTACAGCTGTTTTCAATACATCAATTACCTATGCGACTTATTTTTCAATTTTCAGTGAAGAAGAAGAGCAAGATTCAATTGACTCTATCGGACAATCTGATTTCGAATAAAAAACAAAAAATTCAAATAGAAAGAGTTCAAACAGGTCTTTTTATTTGAATTTTTTAAAATGTTATTTACGAAAACTAACTCTCTCAAAATCTATGACGGAAAGCTATAGTTTTTTCAATGTATTGATTTCAGGAATTACCGCTTTTGGTAATTCTCTGAAATCAATTATGACAAAATCATACGCTCTCAGCCCCGACATTATTTTTTTCAATAGTCCAAAACTTATTATACTCGGACTTTCATTAGCTGCTTTTTTAGCATTATTAATCTACCAGTTTTTTAAAATTAAAACTAAAATTGGGTATTTTATTGAAAAAACAAAAGAAGCCGAGACAGCTAAAAAAGAATATCAGCTTTACATTTTATTTTTTGGAATTGCGGTTATTGTAATCGAGATCATTAATGAGATTTTCAAAATCCGCCCCAAAAGCTTATTAGTTACAAATGTTTCGATTGGATTCTTCGTTTTATTTATTTATCTGCTGGTAGACAAAATAAAATGGCTGCGCGACAAAATTCAAAACATATTTATTACTTGCTTTTTTATATACATAAGCTATGTATGTTATAATATTGTTCGCCTCAGTACCGATGTTGTTCCTGTTATTGTTTTTTTAATTTCCTTTTTCTTCTCGTACAACATTTTAAAACCAATAAAAATATACTGGTTTTTTGTAGGCCTAACGTTTATATTTCTTCTTGCGACCGTTTCCTTTCATTTAATTCCAATAAAATCTTCTGTTTTATTAATTAATTTTTGCATTTTAATTTTCATTGTTAATCATGTAAAATATGCCGTTTTATCAAACAATGATGACAACTATAGATTTGCAAATGAAATTGTTCAAAAAGGAAGTTCATTAACAATTGCAACAAACCAAAAAGGCAAAATACTATTTTGCAGCGAGACCATTTCTTCTATTTTGGGATATCAGCCAGAAGAAGTTATTGGCTTAAACTTTTGGCACTTTGCAAAAGAAAATCAGCAAAATGAAAAAGAACCGATACTTGATCGTGAAGAAAACAAAACTTACACATGGAAGCTGAAAAGTAAAAACGGCGAATACAAACACATTCAATGGAAAGATAAAAAATTTACTGAAGATCTAATTATAAGTATCGGACAGGACGTTACAGAGCAATTTAATGTACAAGACCAATACAAAAACCTAATTCAGACAGCAAGAGATATTATTTTTGAAATTGATGCCGATGGTAATTTTACATTCATAAATGAATTTGCTTACACACTTCTAGGCTACACCGAAAATGAAATATTAAAACACCATTATTCAAATTTCATTCACGAAAGCCACTCAATAAGCGCCGTAGATTTTTATGAAAATATTGTAGTCAACGAAAACAAATTCCCTACGATCGAGATTCCGATTTTAAAGAAAAATGGGCAGGAAATATGGATTTCTCAAAATATTATTATCCGTAAAAATGATTTAGGTCAAACAACTGGTTATGCAGGAATTGCAAGAGATATTACCGAAACTAAAAATGCTGAAAATGAGAAAAAAAGACGTCTCGAAAAAATTGAAGCATACAATAACTCTACAAAAAAACTATCAACTGCTGACTTTAGCAAATACCACAATTTAAACACAGTTCTTGACTACATTATCAAAGAAGCATCGATAGTAAGCAAATCAAACAGAGTCAGCTTCTGGAAATACCGAAAAGACTTAATTACTTGCAAAAACTTATTCAGCGGCGACAATCAAAGTCCAAGTGACAAAAATATATTAGATCAGGAATCTTATCCAATCTATTTTGAAACGCTAAAAAATAAAGTTGTCATAAACGCTCCAGATGTTTTTAATAAATTAGAAACATCAGAATTTCAGAGGCTGTACTTTACAAAAAACAACATCAAATCAATGCTGGACGTTCCTATTTTCTTGAACGGAAAACTGGTTGGTGTAGTTTGTTTTGAAAGCACAGAAGAAAAAAGAGATTGGGACAATGAAGACATTAACTACGCCAAAACCATTTCAGATGTAATTTCACTTGCAATTTCATCGCAAATGAGATTAGATGCAGAACGTAAATTAGAATTCAAAAGTCAGTTGCTTTCAGCACTTTCTCTTTGTACAGAGAAATTTTTACTTAGCAAATCTACCGAAGAAATGTTTCAGGAAACATATGATCTAATAGGAAAAGCCTCAAAAGCAGATCATATGTTTTATTATGAAAAAGACTTTTTGACCAATACTTTTACTCAAAAATACAAATGGTCGAGAAACGGTGTAGAACATCAAATAACACCATTAAAACAATTAACAGAAGACAATCTAAAAGAAATTCATAAGGCAGTCCTTAACAAAAGTATTTTGAAAACGTATACACGTAAACTCAAAAAAACCTTTTTCAAACAACTTTTACTTGACAATCAAATAAAATCAATTCTGATTCTGCCCTTGTATATCAATGATGTTTTTACAGGATTTATAGGCTTTGACGACTGCACTTCTGAACGAAAATGGTCTGAAGAAGAAATTTACATCTTTCAGGTTTTAGCCAATAATATTTCATCAGCCCTCGAGCGAAATCAAAATGAGGCCAAAATCCTAGAAAGCGAAGAGAAATTTAAGTTAATTGCCAACAATATTCCAGGAACAGTTTACTTGTCAAAATTTGATGCAATATCTACCAAAATCTTCCTAAACGACGAAATAAAAAACTTAACTGGTTATTCTAAAGCTGAATTCATAGAAAACAACTTATCCTTTTTATCACTTATTCACCACAACGATCGTGAAAAAGTAATTAAGAATCAAATTCACAATCTTCAAAACGGAATTCCGCTTCATAATGTTTACCGAATTAAAAGAAAAACCGGCGAATATATTTGGATCGAAGAGTTTGGCGATGTAATAAAAAAAGGAGACGAAATAGAATTTGTAGGTGGTATTTATTTTGACATTACAAATAAAAAAGTGACAGAAGATGCCATAAAAGCAAAACAACTGGCGGAAGCTGCAAACAAATCAAAATCAGATTTTCTTGCTAATATATCACATGAAATCAGAACACCTCTAAATGGTATAATTGGTTTTACACATTTATTGATGCAAACTGAACTCGAAGGAATTCAGGAAAAGTATACCACAACTATTAATCAATCTGCCCATTCCTTATTAGAAATCATAAACGACATACTAGATTTTTCTAAAATTGAAGCTGGAAAACTTGAACTCTTTATCGACTTATACGACATTAAAAAAGTACTAGGACAAGTTTTTGATTTAATTATTTTTGAATCTAATCAAAAGAATCTTCAACTTGAATTAAATATCGATCCAGAAGTTCCTAAATACATCTGGACAGATATTGTCCGATTAAAACAGATATTAATTAATCTGCTATCAAACGCCGTAAAATTTACCAACGAAGGCTCCATTAGACTAGATGTTTCTGTTGTTAAAAAAACAAAGAACAACAATTGCATAATGCGTTTCTCTGTTATAGATACAGGAATTGGAATTCTTGAAAAAAATCAGAAAAAAATATTTAAAGCTTTTTCGCAAGCGGACAGCTCTACAACTAGAAAATTTGGAGGAACTGGATTGGGATTAACAATATCCAATCAGTTATTAGCTTTAATGGACAGCCGACTGCAGCTGGAAAGCAAAATTGGTGAAGGAAGTAATTTTTTCTTCGATTTAAATCTAAAAACCAGAAATCAAAGCGGGACAGAAAAAAACAACACTAAACTCAAAACTTTAAACTCAGAGTACGACCAAATTAACAATAGTTCAAACAATGAGAAAATTAAATTTTTAATCGTTGAGGACAACAAAGTTAATATGTTGCTGCTAAAAACCATCATTTCAAATTTATACAGCAATTCTATTATTTACGAATGTGAAAATGGCTACGAAGCTGTAAAACAATTTGAAAGCATTAATCCGACACTTGTTTTTATGGACATCCAAATGCCAATTATGAATGGATATGAAACCACCAAAGCTATAAGAAGCACAATAACGGGAGAGCATACACCCATAATTGCCGTAACGGCAGGTGCCGAAAAAGAAGAACGAAATAAATGCATAACAGCAGGAATGAACGACTATATCTCAAAGCCTATTATGAAAGGTATTGTAGAAGAAATTTTGGCAAAATGGTTGAAATAAAAAAAGTAAATTACCTCCAATAACATGTAATTCCCAAAAAATATATAAATTCGTACAACAAACATAACTTTTTAAAAAACAACAAAGTATGAAATGGAAAGGAAGCAGAGAAAGTGATAACGTTGAAGACAGAAGATCAATTTCTGGCGGAAAAGTAGCCGTTGGAGGCGGAATTATCGGTATCATTATTTTGTTAGTAAATGTTTTTGGCGGCGAAAATGCGCAGTTTATTACGCCCGTTTTAGAACAAATGCAAGGCGGACAGCAGACACAAACTGAAGCAGCCGCTCCATTAAGTAAGGAAGATGAAGAAATGGGACATTTTGTTAGATCTGTCTTAGCTAAAACTGAAGATTCCTGGGGCAAAATATTTGCCGAAAATGGCATGACTTATAAAAACCCAAAATTAGTGCTTTTTAAAGGCTCTGTAAATACTGCTTGCGGCGGAGCTTCATCAGCATCCGGACCGTTTTATTGTCCGGGCGATCAAAAAGTATATATGGATTTAGGCTTCTTTGAAGAACTAAAATCTAAATTTGGTGCTGAGGGCGGTGATTTTGCAATTGCGTATGTTATAGCGCATGAAATTGGCCATCACGTGCAAACATTACTAGGAACCTCTGAAAAAATGCATCAGGCACAAGAAGGTAAAAGTCAAGCCGAAGCCAATAAACTTTCGGTAGCCTTAGAACTGCAAGCTGATTTTTATGCCGGAGTATGGGCACATGACAATCAGGAAACGCTGGACGAAGGAGACATAGAAGAAGCCTTAAGTGCAGCTAATGCTGTTGGAGATGATGCAATACAAAGCAAAATGCAAGGTCAGGTAGTTCCTGATTCATTTACACACGGTACATCAGAACAAAGAATGTATTGGTTTAAAAAAGGTTTTAAAACCGGCGATATTAAGCAGGGAAATACTTTTGACGAAATTCGATAATACACCAACCAAATATAATAACCAACCAAAAAGCATGATGTAACTGTCATGCTTTTTTTTGTTCAAACTATATAAGTGATTTTTAAAAAAAATAAACGCACAAAAAAAGCCTTGAATTTCTTCAAGGCTTTAAATCTGGGTGGCTGACCGGGTTCGAACCGGCGACCCGCGGCACCACAAACCGCTACTCTAACCAGCTGAGCTACAACCACCATTTTTGCTTAGCGAGTGCAAATATAGAACAAAGGTTCAGTTCTACAAAGAAAAAAATGAAAAATTTTCATAAAAATTAAATCAAATTCTCTAAACTATTGACTGCCAAACACCTTTCAACAGTAAAACCTTCGGCAAAATCTTTACCAACTAGACGTCCTAAGTCCTGCGCACGATATTTTACACTTTCTAAAAAGTTTTTACTCGTAATTGGTGTCGCAGGTTCATTTGAATTTGGATCGTAAAATTGTGTTTTATAAGCCAAAATTGATTCGATCTTCTTTTCTTCAAAACCAGTAATATCAACTACAAAATCTGGTTCAATATTTTTCCATTGAATATAATGATAAACCACTTTTGGTCTCCAAGCTTCCTGCTGCTTTCCATCTATAGAAGTTTCTATTTTCACCAATCCTGATAAAAAACAAGCATCAGAAACTAATTTACTTCCTTTTCCATGATCGATATGACGATCATCAACAGCGTTGCATAGCACAATTTCAGGTTTGTACTTGCGAATCATTTTAATGACTTCTAATTGGTGTTTTTCATCATTTACAAAAAAGCCGTCACGAAGCCCTAAGTTTTCACGAACAACAACTCCTAAAATCTTTGCTGCAGCTTTTGCTTCTTCATCTCTAGTTTCAGCAGTTCCGCGTGTTCCTAATTCGCCGCGTGTTAAATCAACAACACCAACTTTTTTCCCTAGAGAAACCTCTTTTAAAATTGTTCCAGCACAACCCAATTCTACATCGTCAGGATGTGCGCCAAAAGCTAATATATCTAATTTCATAATTTTTGTTTCAGGTTTCAAGTTTCAGGTTACGCATAGAACGTAAAACCTGAAACTTGAAACTATTCTTTCTCTATATTTTTAAAACTCTCTTCATCGTCATTGATTTATTGACGCTTTCCTCCCATTCTTTTTCTGGAATACTTTCTTTTGTAATACCACAGCCCATATACAAAATGGCTTTGTTTTCCTGAATCTGCATACATCGTAAATTTACAAATAAATCAGAGCTTACATTTTTTCCAGCAAAATCACTATTAAGCTCTCCTAAAAATCCGCTGTAAAAAGTACGATCATAATTTTCGTTTTCAATAATAAATGATTTTGCTTTTTTCTTTGGCAAACCACAAACTGCTGGCGTTGGATGAAGCGTATCAATGACTTCTTCCAAAGTTGATTTATCCTTTAAAACTCCCGAAATATCCGTTTTAATATGCCAGATAGAACCCGCCTTTAAACTATATGGTTCAGAAACTACAACCGAAGCTGTAAATTCTCTAAGCCTTTTTACAATAAAATCAGTCACAAATTGCTGTTCGTCTTTTTCTTTTTGCTGCCAGACAATTTCAGTTTGCAAATCATCTTTCTGCGTTCCCGCCAATGCCATTGTTTCAAAAACATTTTCATTTGCTTTAAGCAGTTTTTCAGGCGTTGCTCCCATCCAAAGTCCTATTTTCGGATGAAAAAAGCAATAACAAAAAGTTGCTGGATATAATTGAACCAAATGCTGAAAAGCTGCAGCAAAATCAAATTCAACTAAAGGGACTTCTTCACTTCGTGACAAAACTACCTTTTTGAACTCTTCATTTTTGATTGCTTGAATTCCCTGTGCAACCAAATATTCGTATTGAAATTTAGCTTCAGCATCAAAATTTAAATCATCAACTTCGATGGATTCAAATGAAGTCGGCTCTTTTTCAGTAGTAATAATTTCCGATTCATTTTCAGGAATCAGAACCAGTTGTTTTTCATCAAAAGAAGCGAACACAAATCCTTTTTCGCTGTAATCTGAAACAGTATATAAAGTGTTATTTTGTTGCAAAACAACTATAAGATCAGTAGTATTGGGTTTTGAATAAAGTACAAAAGGTAAATTTAGTTCTTTATGTTTTTTAATTTTCAAGAAAAATGGATTCATAATTTATTCACTTTTCTTTCTATCCAAAACCATATTCGTCAATTTGCAAAGCGAAATCAAATTTCCTGCTTCATCCGTAATTTTAATTTCCCAAAGATGAAGACTTCTGCCTTTATGAATAATTCGAGCAGTTCCAAAAACAACACCCTCACGAATACTTTTTAAATGATTTGCCGAAATTTCGATACCGCGAACTTCTTGTTCCTTCGCATTAATAAAAAAATGCGAAGCTGCACTTCCAACACTTTCCGCCAAAGCTACAGAAGCCCCGCCGTGCAATAATCCCATTGGCTGATGGACACTTGGGTTTACAGGCATTTTTGCAGTTAAAAAATCTTCGCCAGCATCGATATATTCTATTTTCAGCGTTTCCATCAATGTATTTTTAGAAAACTCATTGCAGTACGCTAAAATCTGTTCTTTTGTATAATTCATTAAATAAACTTTAAAATCGTAAAATTAAAGAAAGATAAGACATAAATCTAAAATCCAATTCTAAAATTTAAAATTCAACTTCAAACGTGTAAGTTTTTTGTTATTTTTACAAAAACAATCAAATCTATGGCTGATTTTTTTTGCCACAGATTACACAGATTAACACAGATTAACATAGATTTATTTTTTAACCTATTCCGGAAAATCTTTTTAATCCTCTTAATCTGTGGCTAAAAAAAACTTTTAAATGCGTCAATACTTTGCAATCTTCTTTCTGGGTTTAATTCTAGTTTTCAGTTCCTGCCGAACTGACTTTGATACCGTTGCCAGTTCTGGAGATTTAAAGTTTTCTAAAGACACCGTTTATTTGGACACCGTTTTTAAAAATATTGGCTCAAGCACCTATCAACTAAAAGTTTACAATCGAAGCAAAAACGACATATCAATTCCAGTAGTACAATTCAAAAAAGGACTAAGTTCAAAATACCGAATGACTGTTGATGGTATGAGTGGCAATAATGGTAAAATTTTCAACAATGTTACGCTTTTAGCAAAAGACAGTTTGTACATTTTTATTGAAACTACGGCAGATATTACAGATGCAAATCCAGCCGATTTTTTATATACCGATGAAATTCAATTTGACAGCGGCGCAAATCTGCAGCAAGTCGCTTTGGTGACCTTAATTCAGGATGCTGTTTTTTTATATCCGAATCAAAATCCAAACGGAACAAAAGAGAAAATCAAAATTGACGGCAAAGATGTTGATGGATTTTATCTCAAAGAAAATGATCCTGTAAACGGAAATGAATTACTTTTTACCAAACAAAAACCTTATGTAGTTTATGGTTACGCAGGAGTTCCAGAAAACAAAACAGTCACTTTTGAAGCTGGCGCAAGAATTCACTTTCATACCAACTCAGGATTATATGTTGGCAAGAACGCTTCTCTTCAAATTAACGGAACTACTTCAACAACAGAAAAATTAGAAAATGAAGTTATTTTTGAAGGCGATCGATTAGAATCTCTTTATTCGGATATTCCTGGACAATGGAAATCGGTTATTCTTGAAAACGGCAGTAATAACCATTCAATCAAAAATTTAACTTTAAAAAATGCGATTACAGGATTAGATATTAGAAATTCAGTTAACACAATTCAAATTAAAAATACCCAAATTTATAATTGTGCTAAATATGGAATTTTAGCACAAAACGCCCGAATTAACGGAGAAAATCTAGTTATAAATTATGCCGGCCTAGGTAGTTTATCCTGTGTTTACGGCGGAAATTATAATTTTACGCATTGCACTTTTAATAACAATTGGCAAAGCAACTCACAATTTGCAGTTAATATAAGCAATAGTTTGGCAGGCAAAGTGCCCGAAACAAATGCGTTGACGCAGGCAGCTTTTAATAATTGCATAATTTATGGTTCAAATACGAACGAATTTAACTTAAGTAAAAAACCAAACGCACCATTTGTTTATCAATTAAATAATTGTCTTTTAAAATTCAACAGCTCAACAACAAATCCTGATTATCAATTTAAAACGGATACGGAACATTACAGCAACATCATTCTCAATGAAAACCCGAATTTTTATAATGTTTCTCAGAATAAATTCAACATCGATAAAACTTCTGCCGCTTTCGCGAAAGGAAATCAGTCCTATATAATTCTGCAGGATATTTTAGGAATTACGAGAACTTCACCACCGGATTTAGGTGCTTATCAAAGTGCTGAATTTCCGAAATAAAGAGTTTTGCAATTTTTGCCACAAAGACGCTAAGACGCAAAGTCCTATTCAAAAACTATATTTAATACATTTCTAAAATGAAATTTTCAAAAAGAATAATTTTAGTACTTATAGTACTTTTCTCTGGTTGTGCTTTCTCACAAACTACTTCTAAAATTATTGGAGAATGGTCTGGAATAGATTCTGATGGAAATCAGGGTAAATTTATTTTTACTAAAGATAATTATGCCTCATTAACAATTAGCGGTGAATTTATCGATGGAAAAAAATTTATAATCAGAGGCGGAAAAAATGATAGTAAATCAGGTGAACTAAAATATACTATCGATTATTCAAAATCCCCATTTACAATTGATTTTATAGCATCAATAGTAGAGAATAACAAACTTATTGAAAAAGGCAGAATCTTGGGTATAATAAAGTTTATAAATGACACTAAAATGCTTTTGGCATTCAGTCTTTCAGGGAAAAGGGATGCAGATTTCAATGGAGAAAATATGAGCACCTCAATGATCCTAACAAAAATTAATTAGCTTTAGTGATATAACATTTGAATAGTCCAAATCTTTGTCGGGCTACTCGCAGAGATTTCTCCTAGCCGAAATGGCAAACAGTACGATTAATCATTTTTAACTAAACTTTGTGCCTTTGTATCTTAAGTGGCAAAAAAACATTAAAAGAGTTTGTTATCAAATTTGCGCTTGCTATTTATTTACATTAAATTTGCACCTCAATACAACAAACTACACAAAACAATGATCCATTTCTTTGAAAACCAAAGCAAAACTGTTTTTGCCGTACAGACGCAAAACGAAATTTCAGCTCAAGACATTTCAAAATTAAACTGGCTTTTTGCCGACTCGAATAAGATCGAAAAATCCGCATTGACGGGTTTTTTTGTTGGTCCTCGCGCCACTATGATCACACCATGGAGCACAAATGCTGTAGAAATCACTCAAAACATGGGTGTTCCGGGCATTATCAGAATTGAGGAATTTCATCCAGCAACGGAAAATTTCACTGATTTTGATCCGATGCTTTTTCAAAAATTCAACGAATTAGATCAAGAAATCTTCACTATCAACATTCAGCCTGAACCAATTCTGGAAATAGATGATATTGCCACTTACAATAAAGCTGAGGGTTTAGCTTTAAGTGACGAAGAAGTAGATTACTTAAACAATCTTTCAACTAAATTAGGAAGAAAATTAACGGATTCTGAGATTTTTGCTTTCTCACAAGCAAATTCAGAACACTGCCGTCATAAAATTTTCAACGGAACATTTGTTATTGACGGTGAAGAAAAAGAGACTTCTCTTTTCAAATTAATCAAAAAAACATCTCAGGAAAATCCTAACGATATTGTGTCTGCTTACAAAGACAACGTTGCTTTTGTAAAAGGACCAAAAGTGCAGCAATTTGCACCAAAATCGGCAGATAAACCTGATTTTTACGAAATAAAAGAATTTGATTCGGTTATCTCATTAAAAGCCGAAACACACAATTTCCCAACCACAGTTGAGCCTTTCAATGGTGCTGCAACAGGTTCTGGAGGAGAAATTCGTGACCGTTTAGCAGGAGGACAAGGTTCATTACCATTAGCAGGAACTGCAGTTTATATGACATCTTATTCTCGTTTAAACGATGACAGAAAATGGGAAAACGCTCTTGAAGAAAGAAAATGGTTGTACCAAACTCCAATGGATATTTTGATCAAAGCTTCAAACGGAGCTTCTGATTTCGGAAATAAATTTGGTCAACCGCTTATTACAGGTTCTGTTTTAACTTTCGAACATTCAGAAAACGACCGTAAAATTGGTTACGATAAAGTAATCATGCAAGCGGGAGGAATTGGATACGGAAAGTTAGATCAATCCATTAAAAAGAAACCACAAGAAGGCGATAAAATCGTAATTCTTGGTGGAGAAAATTATAGAATCGGAATGGGTGGTGCTGCAGTTTCTTCTGCAGATACTGGAGCTTTCGGTTCAGGAATCGAATTAAATGCCATTCAGCGTTCAAACCCTGAAATGCAAAAACGTGCCGCAAACGCGATTCGTGGTTTAGTAGAAAGCGACAATAATCCAATTGTTTCTATTCACGATCACGGAGCTGGAGGACACTTAAACTGTCTTTCGGAATTGGTGGAAGAAACTGGAGGTTTAATTGATTTAGACAAATTACCTGTTGGAGATCCAACGCTTTCTGCAAAAGAAATTATCGGTAACGAATCTCAGGAAAGAATGGGATTGGTTATCGGTCAAAAAGATATTGATACTTTACAAAGAATCGCTGATAGAGAGCGTTCGCCAATGTATCAGGTTGGAGATGTAACGGGAGATCACCGTTTTACTTTTCAATCAAAATCAAATGGCTCAAAGCCGATGGATTACGCTTTAGAAGATTTCTTCGGAAGTTCTCCAAAAACGGTAATGACAGATAAAACTATCGATAGAAAATATGCTGATGTTGCTTACAACGCTGCAGATTTTGAAACCTATTTAAAAGACGTTTTACGTTTAGAGGCCGTTGCTTCAAAAGACTGGTTGACTAACAAAGTGGACCGTTGCGTTGGAGGAAAAGTAGCGAAACAACAAAATGCGGGACCTTTACAATTGCCTTTAAATAATGTCGGTGTTATGGCTTTGGATTATTTAGGTAAAGAAGGAATTGCAACTTCTATTGGGCACGCTCCTATCGCTGCTTTAATTGATCCAGTTGCAGGATCTAGAAATGCAATCGCAGAATCGTTATCAAACATTATCTGGGCGCCAATTAAAGATCAGTTAAAAGGAATTTCATTATCTGCAAACTGGATGTGGGCTTGTAAAAACGAAGGTGAAGACGCTCGTTTGTACGCTGCAGTTGAAGGTTGTTCAGAATTTGCAATCGAATTGGGAATCAATATTCCGACAGGAAAAGATTCACTTTCGATGAAACAAAAATATCCAAACGACGAAGTAATCGCGCCAGGAACGGTTATTATTTCAGCTGGAGGAAACTGTACCGATATTAGAAAAGTAGTGGAACCAGTTTTACAGAAAAACGGAGATTCTATTTATTATATCAATTTGTCTCAGGATGATTTCAAACTTGGAGGTTCATCTTTTGCACAAATCAGAAATACAATCGGAAACGAAACTTCTACAATTAAAGACGCTTCTTTCTTCAAAAACGCTTTTAATACCATTCAGGAATTAATCGGCGAAAGCCAAATTTTAGCTGGACACGATATCGGAAGCGGTGGTTTAATCACTACTTTATTAGAATTGTGTTTTGCTGATGTGAATCTTGGAGCAAAAATTGATTTCAGCGCTTTTGCAGAAAAAGATTTATTGAAAATCCTTTTTGCAGAAAACATCGGAATCGTATTCCAAGCTAAATCTGACGCAGCTGTTGAAGCTAAATTGAATGCTAACAATATTGAATTCTTCAAAATCGGTTCAGTTCAAGAAACTGCAACTTTAGAAATTGGAGCTTACAAATTAGATATTCCAACTTACAGAGATGTTTGGTTTGAAACTTCTTATTTATTAGATCAAAAACAATCTAAAAACGGAACTGCAAAAGCTCGTTTCGAAAACTATAAAAATCAGGTTTTAAATTATACTTTCCCTGCACATTTTACAGGAAAGAAACCAGAAATCGACGCTTCGAAACCAAGACCAAAAGCGGCTATTATTCGTGAAAAAGGAAGTAATTCTGAGCGTGAAATGGCAAATGCAATGTACTTAGCTGGATTTGACGTAAAAGACGTTCACATGACCGATTTAATTTCTGGTCGTGAAACTCTTGAAGATATTCAGTTTATTGGAGCTGTTGGAGGATTCTCTAACTCTGACGTTTTAGGTTCTGCTAAAGGTTGGGCTGGCGCTTTCTTATACAACGAAAAAGCAAAAACAGCTTTAGATAAATTCTTCAAAAGAGAAGATACTTTATCTGTTGGAATCTGTAACGGATGTCAGTTGTTTATGGAATTGGAAGTGATTAATCCAGAACATGAAGTTCACGGAAAAATGCACCATAACGAAAGTAACAAACACGAAAGTATCTTTACTTCTGTAACGGTTCAGGAGAACAATTCAGTTATGTTGTCAACTTTGGCTGGAAGCACTTTAGGAGTTTGGGTTTCTCACGGAGAAGGTAAATTCAAATTGCCTTATTCAGAAGATCAATACAACATTGTTTCTAAATATGCTTACGAAGGTTATCCTGCAAACCCTAACGGTTCCGATTACAACACGGCAATGATGTGTGACAAAACAGGAAGACATTTAGTTATGATGCCTCATATTGAGCGTTCAACTTTCCAATGGAACTGGGCGCATTATCCAAAAGACAGAAATGACGAGGTTTCGCCTTGGCACGAAGCTTTTGTTAATGCCAGAAAATGGATTGAGAAAAACTAAGAAATATATTTTTACTAAAAGCGCCCGAATTTATCGGGCGTTTTTTTATAGCCACGAATTTCACGAATTTTCACGAATTATTTTTTTTAGCCACAGATTATAAGGATTAAAATGATTTTTTTTTCATTGTCAAAAAATAATCTGTGAGAATCCTTTTAATCTGTGGCAAACTTTTACACACAATGCATTCGTGGAAATTCGTGTAATTCGTGGCTAACTAAACTATTTAAAACTATTCTAAGATTAATTTAATGGTATCTTAAGACAGCTTAAGCAAGCGTGAACATTCTGGTAAATATCTTTGTTTCATGAAAAATATGATCCAAAAATTATCCCTGCTGATTCTCTTATTTACTATAAGCCAATTTTCTTTTGGTCAAAAAACCGCTGCTATAAAAGGAAATATCACCGACGGAAAACTTCCCGTCGAATTTGTTGATGTGGTTCTAAAAAGCGCCAGCGATTCTACCAAAACAGCCAATTATGCCGTAACCGATGTTTTAGGAAACTTTGCCTTAGAAAACATTCAATCTGGAGATTATCAACTTCAATTTAAGTTAATTGGTTTTAAAACTGTTTCTCAAAAAATAAAAGTATCTGACAGTCCGATTTCTATTGGAACCATCAAATTGCAAACCGACACCAATTTACTAAATGATGTTGTTGTAAAATCTCAGCGAAAACAAATTCAGAAAACAGATGAAGGATTTGTTTTTAATGCGGCTTCTAACATTTCTCAGTCTGGCGGAACGGCGACTGATATGTTAAAAAGTATTCCGACTGTTGCAGTAGATGCTGAAGGCGGTATAACACTTAGAGGAAAATCGCCAATGATTTTGATTAATGGTAAAAATTCAGCCATTACAAATATGGATCAGATTGCGGCAAGCAGCATTGAAAGCATTGAAGTCATAAGCAATCCAACAGCAAAATATGACGCTAATGCTGAAAGCGGAATTATAAATATTAAACTTAAAAAGAACAATCAAAAAGGGATAAACGGAGCGGTAGTTTTAGGAACTGGTTTTGGTGCCAAAGGAAGAATCAACAGCTCTGTATTGTTAAATCATAAAACTGAAAAATGGAATTTTGGTTTAGCCTACGATAATCGTTTTGCCGGCAGAACCAAAAAGATAAATGCTGATCGAACTAATTTTCTCATAGACGATGAACATTACATTCATCAAAATAGAGATGATGCTCGTACAGAAGGTTTGCAAAACTTGAAATTTAACGTCGATTTTACTCCAAATGACAAAAACAGCTTTTCATTTGAAGCACTCGGAAATTTAGAAAATCAAGACAATGACGAAACTTTGTACACGCAGGTAAACACAAGTGCAAATCAGTTTTTTTCGAGCAACAAACGTCACTCTTTAGAATTGGAACGCACAAAAGTGGGGGAACTTGCTTTTAATTATGATCGAAAATTTTCTGACGACAGAAAAAGTCTAAATGCAAGTATTACTTCTTCTTTCAACAAACACAAAGAAAACACTGATATCGACACTTATAATTATGACGCTTATAAACAACAAATAGGTGATACTGCATGGCAAAGAACTCATAATTATACAAATGAAAACATCTCGAATGCTATTGTAAATTATACGGTTCCAGTATCTGAAAAATCAATTGTAGAAACTGGATATAAAGGAACGTTTCGTTTTTTTGACTCAGACTTTGAAAGTGCTGATTTGACAAATGGCGAATATATTGTTAATCCTTTGGCAAGCAATACTTTTAAATACAACGAACAAATAAATGCTGTTTACGGAATGTTGAATTCGTTTATTGGCGAAACAGACAATCCGAAATGGAAATATAATTTAGGACTTCGCGCAGAGCAGGTTTCAAATAAGGGTGAAACGCAGAACAATACTGATAATTTTTCAAATCATTATTTAAAACTATTTCCATCAGCTTCTTTACAAATGAATTTAAAACCAGATGAGTTTATAAAATTTGGTTACAGCAAGCGTATTAACCGTCCAGATTTAGACGATTTAAATCCGTTTATAGATATTACTGATGCGTTAAATCCTCATGGCGGAAATCCTTATTTGAAACCTGAAATTATTCATATCGCAGAAGTAAGCTACAATAAAAACTGGGAAAATTATTCTTTTTCGACCAATGCTTTTTACCGAAATGCAAAAGACGCGATTAGACAATATGCCGAATTGCAGGACAATGGTGTAATTTTACTGCAGCCAAGAAACATAGGAAGTACGATAACTTATGGCTTAGAAACTATCTTCACCTTAAAACCATTCTCTTTTTATGATGCTAATATTAGTTTAACAGCTTTTGAACAAAAAATAGATGCCACAAACCTAACTCAAGATGTGGTGAAAAACGCTTTTAGCTGGTACGGAAAAATTATCAATAATTTTGTTCCTTGGAAAGGCGGAAAACTTCAGATTATCGGAAATTACAATTCGGCTTTAACAACAGCACAAGGAAAAAGAATTCCGGTTTATAATGTTGATATGGGTTTTCAGCAAAAACTTGGAAAAGGAAACGCTCGTTTAGGTTTGGTTGTTACCGATATGTTTAACACACTCGAAAGCGGTTACAAAAACAATACTTTACTATTTAGCAACAATAGAACTAATAAATCAGATACTCGTGCATTTATGCTGACTTTTGCTTATACTTTTAAATCTGATTTTAAAGAAAAACTATTAGAAAATCAATTCTCTACAGAATAGTTTTTTACTCAAAAATAAAAATATTCATTCTTGTAATTTGGATTCTAATTTCTACTGAAATTTGAACTATATTCGCCAAAAAGTTCGAGCCCAAGAACTTTTTGGCGCATTCCAAAAACAAATTAACCTACATAGAATGAAATTTTACAAAGCACTCCTTTATGCGCTATTTCTAGTCGCAGCTCAATCGCATGCCCAAATTAAGATTGACAAAATAAGATATAAAATTCACGATCATTTTATTACAACAAAAATTGGTTATCCAATTGAAGGCACCTTTTTATACGAAGGAAAAACCGAGCCAATTGTACAATTGAATGCTAATGGAACAGGAACTTTTCAATACGAAGATTTATCAAAAAAAAGTATAAACTGGGGAATCGAATGTTCTGAAGACGGTATTCCAATTTTTAAAGAAGGTTACAACAGTGCTTCGTATACTATGTGGTACAAACCTAATAATGAAGAAGATTGGATTTATGTACAATTTTCAATTCATTTCAACAAGAAAAAAATGTTTATAATGGGCGAACGAATCAAAGATTATTCTGAAGATTCTGAATCGAAAAAACGCTCTTAGAAAATAAATAATTCTTGTTTTTTCTAAAATTTACTACAAAAAAGAAAACGTTTTCGTTGATTTTTAAAAGTACCTATAAATTTTCCCATAAAATTCCATAAAATTAAAAATTATACCTAATTTTTATTTAATTTGCGATAAAATTCAATATATTAAACATGGTTTCAATCACACGCCTTTTTGATTTTCCCTATTATCAACAAGAAACTTACGATCTTCCGGTTGCTTTAGCAACTAAAAAAAATGGAGTCTGGGAAAAAACATCTAGCCAGGAATATATTGCAAAAGCAAATGCTGTTTCGAGAGCATTATTGCGCATGGGTGTTCAAAAAGATGATAAAATTGCCCTAATCACCTCAAACAACCGTACTGAGTGGAATATTATGGATATTGGTATCCAGCAGACTGGTGCGCAAAACGTGCCTATTTATCCAACAATCTCTGAGGAAGATTACGAATATATTTTGAACCATAGCGGCAGTATTTATTGCTTTGTTTCGGATGTAGAAGTACTTGAAAAAGTAAATCTTATCAAAGCAAATGTGCCAACTCTAAAAGAAGTTTATTCTTTTAATGAAATTGAAGGCTGCAAACATTGGTCTGAATTACTAACACTTGGTGAAGACCAAAGCAATCAAACCGAAGTTGAGGCAAGAAAAGACAGTATAAAAACGGACGATTTAGCCACTATTATTTATACCTCTGGAACTACAGGACGCCCAAAAGGTGTTATGCTTTCGCACAGAAATATTGTTTCTAATGTTTTAGATAGTGCACCAAGAATTCCGTTTGATCCAGGAAAAAGCAGTGCTTTAAGCTTCCTTCCTATCTGCCATATTTTTGAAAGAATGATTTTGTACATCTATCAATATTATGGTATTTCAGTTTATTTTGGAGAATCTATTGAAAAAATCAGCGACAACTTAAAAGAAGTTCGTCCAAATGTAATTACAGCTGTACCAAGACTTTTAGAAAAAGTTTACGATAAAATTTATGCTAAAGGAGCCGAATTAACAGGAATCAAGAAAAAACTATTTTTCTGGGCTATTGATTTAGGTTTAAAATATGAACCATACGGAGCCAATGGCGCTTGGTATGAATTTCAGTTAAAAATTGCCCGTAAACTTATTTTCAGTAAATGGAAAGAAGGTTTGGGAGGAAATTTAGATTTGATGGTTTCTGGAAGTGCCGCTTTGCAGCCTCGTTTAACAAGAGTTTTTGCTGCTGCCGAAATTCCAGTTATGGAAGGTTACGGCTTATCTGAAACATCACCTGTAATTGCCGTAAACGACCAAAGAAATAGAGGTTTTAAAATTGGAACTGTTGGAAAACCAATTCGTAACGTCGAAGTAAAAATTGCCGAAGACGGTGAAATTCTTTGCAAAGGGCCAAATGTAATGCTGGGTTACTTTAAAGATCCTGAAAAAACTGCCGAAGCTTTGCAAGACGGTTATTTCCACACGGGAGATATTGGAGAAATCGACAGCGAAGGTTTCTTAAAAATTACCGACCGTAAAAAAGAAATGTTCAAAACATCAGGAGGAAAATATATTGCACCGCAAATCATTGAAAATGCTATGAAACAATCTCGTTTTATCGAGCAGATTATGGTAATTGGTGATGGTGAAAAAATGCCGGGTGCTTTTATTCAGCCTAATTTTGAGTTTGTAAAAGAATGGGCTAAAATTCATAAAATTACTTTAGGAACTACAGATGCAGCAATTAGTGCAAATGCCGACGTAATCAAACGTATAAATGAAGAAGTCGAAAGTATCAATGAAAAATTTGGAAACTGGGAAAAAATCAAACGTTTTGAACTTACTCCAGATGTTTGGTCGATCGATGGCGGACAGCTTACTCCTACTCTAAAATTAAAACGTAAAATCATTAAAGAAATCTATAAAGATCTTTACGCAAAAATCTACGATCACAATTAAAATTCCAAAATAATTAACCAAAGGAAAACGGCTGACTAAAATTTTAGACAGCCGTTTTTTATTTACTGAAGATCTCTTCAATTTACCAAGTTTCGTCTTAGCAGTTTCGAATTTCTGTTTTCTAGAAAAACATACTTTTAAAATCTCTAAAGAAGTTTCTTCTCTTAGACTTTTTCTCAGCCTTTTCTTTTTTTAGAGAACTCTTTTTTTCAAAAACTGCTTTAGCTTTCTCAATCCGTTTAACTGGTTTTGTTTCTTCAACTTTAGAGTTTTCGTAAAACTTTTTAAAAGGACGCGGTTCAAAATCAACCAAAATTGCAGCCATATTTATAGCATCGATGTTTGACGGATCTGTTTCACCTTTAAAGAAAGTCTCGATAGGTCTAAACTTATCCTTCTTCTCCTTAAACTTATTTTTCTTACTATGATCGAAATCTAAGCCCAAGAGATTGCTAAAAACATTTGAATCCTCTTTTGTTGGGTTATTTTCGAAAATCAACCAGCATAAATCACGAAGTTTTCCACGAGAAGGTTTGTACAAATAATCAAAGTATCTGCCTTCTTTTTCTAACTCGTATTTTTTTCTAATTGCGTTTTTATATTGTTGTAATGTATTGTTTTTCATGGTATTTTGATTTTGTAATTCTTGGGAATCTCAGGAAATCGAAGACTTTTCTAAGAAATCCAATATCACAAAAGTTCAAAAGCACCATTGCTTTAACAGAGAAATATCTCTAAATGATATATATAATCTTCCTAAAATTCACCTTTTCCTTCCATAGGTTAATAAGTTCCAAATCCATCTTTCTTCTCGAGGCAAATGGCAACTCACTAAATTCCACTTTATCTGTTTGACCACTATAGTCTGACCTAAGTCCTATTTTTTGATTCATCCTTAAATTTTTATTGTTTTTTTATTAAGCTTCTGAGGTTCTAAGGTTCTGAGATACTAAGTTTTTTTGTCTCTGTATCTTTGCACCTTTGTTACTTTGTCACTAAGACAAAAAAAGCACCCAATTAAAGGTGCTTCATAACAAATAAGATATAATTATCCTATTGCCTATATTGATGCACCGATATGTAAAAGCATTCGCTATTCGAAGTTGCGGCTGCTAGTCTTGGGTTGTATATGCATAATTTAAAACTCATTGTTTTATTTTTTTTAATTGTTGTTGTTGTTGTAATTTGAAACTCTTTGTTTCAATTTTGTCTGGCAAAGATAATATCTAAAAAATCATATTTCCAAATATTTTTTAAGATTAATTTACTGATTACCAATTAATTAACCCTAAAATTAAAACAAAGAAATCCCTGTCCGCAAACTGGTGCAGATTTATCTTTTTATCAAATGACTGTTACTCATCAGATTACTTTTCAAGATTATATTTCGCTATTTTGATTAATCATTAAACATTTGGTCAATTATTTTTTTTAATATTTTTAGTTATGGTTTGCTTAGATGTCACACTGAGCGAAGTCGAAGTGCTTTTTACCGAAGTCGAAATGCTCTAAAACAAAAAAAAGCGCCCTGAAATGAGGACGCTTTTCTATTTTATGATGAGTTAAACTCTAAACTTTACATTATAATTTCATAAAAATACATACGCATCCAAACACCTCAGCTGGAATATCTCCGGCTAAATGTTCAAAATTTTTGCTTACTAAAAGTATCATATGTATTTTTCTATTATTAATTACAGATACAAATATAGTATATTTTATGTTAATTTAACAAACCATACATAAAACGTGATTTTTATAACAAATTAACCATTACTGAGACACACTTTATAAATCTGCCTCTATGAAAATGACGATAAAGCTCCTGCCTGATTTCGACTGGTTCCTAAACAGCTCAGCATTTTTCCCTTAAATTGATATCATCTCTAAATTTTGTATGCATTAAAAGCTTAAAGATCATAAACAAAAAGCCTTCAAACCAAGTACAAACACTTGATTTAAAAGCCAACAAATAATCTTTATAATTACAATCTAAATACCAAAAAAGCCTTTAGAATTTCGAGACGTTTCCTCCGCCACTTTAGCTAAAGTAATTCCTTTAAACTGTGCAATTGTTCCCGCAACATAAGGCAGAAAAGCAGGTTCGCAGCGACGTTCGTGGTATTTCTTTAAAAGACTGTTTGGAACATTTTTAGGAAGCATAAATGGCGCATCGGTTTCAATCATCATTTGGTCGAGCGGTACGTACTGAATCACTTCTTTTAAATGACTGAAACGCTTCGCATCTGAAATTGCTCCCGTAAAACCCAGATAAAATCCATTATCGAGATAGGTTTTCGCTTCTTGCAAAGTTCCCGTAAAACAATGTACAACGGCTTTTGGCAATTGCGGTAAATAATCTTTGGTAATATTCATAAACGAACTAAAAGCACTTCTTTCGTGCAAAAACAAAGGTTTCTGAACTTCGATCGCTAATTCTAATTGGGCTTTATAACATTCTTCCTGTTTGTTTCGGGGCGAAAAGTCACGATCAAAATCGAGTCCGCATTCGCCAACCGAAACTACGTGTTTCAGTTCTAATAATTTCTTCAGTTTCGAAATACTCTGCGCATCGAAACTCTTCGCATCATGCGGATGTATTCCAGCAGTAGCGTACAACACGCCTGGATACTGCCTCGCAATCTTCGCAGATTCTTTGCTATTTCGTACGCTGGTGCCTGTGAGTATCATTTGCGATACATCGGCGTCGAGCGCGTCTTGTATGACATCGTCTATGTCATTTTGGAATTGTTTGTTGGTAAGGTTAATACCTATGTCTATATAATTCATTTTTTTCTTTTAAGTTACAAAGGTTCTGAGAAGCTAAGGTGCTAAGGTTTTTTCCTCTCTGAACCGATTATTTTTTCTTTTTAAGATTTTGTAGAAAAAAGAAGCAAGAGACAAGACTTTTTAATCTTTCTTCTTGGCTCTTGTACCTTCTTTTCTAAAATTCAAAGAAGCAAGAAAGAAATCTCAAAAATCTTGCTTCTTGTCTCTTGCTTCTTCTTAGTCTTCTCTGCTTCCATCATCCGCCATTCTAACCAGTTTTGGAGTAAACTTCGCAACCACATTCACCAAATCCTTTTGTGCTTCCATAACCTGATTGATATCTTTATACGCCATTGGAGCTTCGTCTAGACCAGCTCCGATAAGCGTAACGCCATGATCTCTCAGGATCGATTTCATTTCGGTTTGTGTGATGTTTTTTATGGCTTGGGTTCTGCTCATTTGTCTTCCTGCTCCATGCGAAGCCGAATTAATGGCGTTCTCCTCGCCTTTTCCTCTCACCAAAAATCCCGGTGCGGTCATACTTCCCGGAATGATTCCCATAACGCCTTTTCCGGCTGGAGTTGCTCCTTTTCTATGTACGATCACTTCTTCGCCATTCCAGATTTCTTTCCAGGCGAAATTATGGTGGTTTTCGACTTTGGCTAAAATCGTCGCACCCAAAGCGCGTTCCATTTTGTTATGGATAATCTCGTGACAAGCCGAAGCGTAATCTCCCGCCAAATTCATCGCCATCCAGTATTCTTGACCTAATTGCGAATTCATATCCAGATAAGCCAAGTTTTTTGCCACATCAGGAAGCTTACACTCGTCTTTGGCTATTTTAGTATAATGTCCAGCAATGGTTGCTCCCATTCCTCGTGAACCAGAATGCGTTAACAAAGCGACGTATTTTCCTTTTGGAATATTCAAAACTGCATCGTCTTGCGCAAATTCCATGATTCCGAATTCTACAAAGTGATTTCCTCCGCCTGAAGATCCTAATTGCGACCAGGCTTTATCTTTCAAGTTCTTCACAAACGGATTCATATTGAAAGTTTCGTTCTCCAAAACCGCATGATCTGATTTGTACTGACCGTGAAATCCGTGACCTGCTCCAAACTTAGAATGCGCAATTAATTCTTTTTTGAATTTAGCTTCGTTTTCAAAGTAAAAATCTTCGGGAATATCATAAACCGACAACGCCATTCTACACCCAATATCAACTCCAACACCATACGGAATAATGGCATTTTTTGTGGCTAAAACTCCGCCGATCGGCAATCCGTAACCTTGGTGCGCGTCTGGCATTAAAGCGCCGGCAACTGTAACAGGAAGTTTCATGGCTACTTCCATTTGTTTTCTGGCTCCGTCTTCAATATGATCTAATCCATAAGCCGAATACGCATTTGGCGTTTCACTTAAAGCAATAAAATCTTCTGGTTTTTCATTCGATTTTTCGATTAAAGCCACAGCCAGTTTGCTGAAAATTTTATCGTCAATATAATTTTCCGGAATTTCTAAGACGTTTTTGAAATTTGTAATCATTTCGTCTCTTGTGAATCCGTTTCTTTTGCTGTTTATTTTTAAAGCTATTCCAATTATTTTTCCTTCAGAAAATCCTAATTCTAATATATCTGTACCGTTTATTTGTGTTTTCATTTTTTATTTTTTTAAGAGACAAAGGTCCCTAGGTTCATAGGTACAAAGGTTTTACACTGCTGCGCAGTTATTTTAAAATCGACTGCCGCTTTTTTGTTGTTGTAATAAAATCTCATGAATTCTCCTAATTTCAGCTATAATTGGCTCCATTTCATATTCTACATTGAACATTTTAAAAATATCCTTATCATAAAAATATGCTCTGAAAAATGTTCTGTTATCATCTACAAAAGTTAATGGTCCCACATACTTTCGCATTACTTTCCATGTAGAAAATTCTTTTAAAAAATCATCTAATTTTTCATCAAAATGTTCGATGTGATTCCGCATGTCTCGATTTTTTAAAACATTTGAATCATTAATTTCATAAACTTCGCGTAGTTTTTCCCCTCTAATTTTATAATGTACTTTTTTGCTTGAAGGCCAAAAAAACCTGGAAATTCCTCCCGCGTTAAGAATAATATTCTCAAATAAATCTAGAATAATATCGTCATTTTTACAATGATAGTTCCTCTTCATCCAAAATTTATTTAATGATTTAGCATCATTTAAAACTGAATGTGTTTTCTTTAATAAAGATTCAATATAGAAAGCTTGATCAAAAGGATGGATTTCAAATTCTGAATTTTTCATATCTATCAATTTATTTTTTCAAAGATTCAAATATTACTGCGCAGTGATTTTGCGTAGATTTAATTAAAATGATTTCTCGCAAAGTTTGTCATTTCGACGGAGGAGAAATCACACTAGAAACTCCGCACAGTACGTCGCCAATCTTTGTCGAATCCCGCGTGTGATTTCTCCCTTCGGTCGAAATGACAAACTGTGTGGTTACTGTAACCTCATAGATTATTTTCCCGCAGATTCAGCAGATAAAAAATCTTTTTAATCCTCATAATCTGTGGCAAAAAAAACTTCGCGTCTTTGCGAGATTAAATTTACCAATCTTTGCGGAGACGCACTGCAGTGCGCCTCTACAAAAACCTTTGAACCTTTGCCTCTCTGAACCTCTATACCTAATCTATTAATAATTGTGTAACAACCGCTGGGTTCATCGCCCATTGCGCGGTGTAAACCTCATCGGCAATTTCATTTTCGGTGATTGCTAAACCTTGGGCTTCCGCTTTAAGTTGTAACAAACTACCAATATTCAATTTGCTGTTTAGCTTTGACAACAACGCCTGAACTCCTTTGAAATCCAAACCTTGAACGACTTGCCCTCCGAAAGTCATCTCTAACCAAACGATTTCTCTTTTGGCTACATCCAAAACTCCAAAAACCAAACCTTTAGCAAGATTCTGTGTCACACGAACCTGATGATCTACACACGACGGATCGTATGCTACACCAGTTTTCTCCGAAATTTTCATCGGATGTTTGCTGTTCATCCAACCTACAACCAAATTTGGTGTAATACTTCCTTTGATGTATGCATTACAAGTAAAAGTTACAAATTTTGCGTTTGCTTTCGCCAATTCGTCGATATTAATGTTGATATATTCCGCAGTTCCAATTTTATTCGGAATGCTTCGAATATCTCCACTATGCTGACAACCTATTGTAGTCAATCGGCTGAAAGAACAAATATCTGATTTATCTTCATAAGCGATATGACAGCTCAAATCCATATCTAAATGCTGTGCTGGTAAATCTTTCCCCCATTGCATAAACAATCGCACTTCATTTCCTTCAACCGGGAAACGTGTTCCCATTAAAGCAACTGGCAAATCTTGAACAGTTTCGCTTCGGTCTCCTATAGAAACCGGAATATTAAACAATTGCGGATCGATATAGATTGTTTTGTTGGTGTTCGCAATTTTCGCAAATCGTTTTTTCATGGCCAAAAGACACAATCCTTCGATTTGATTTTTCATTGCTTCCAACTGAAAATCTTCATATAATCCTAACAACTGATTTGCACCAATTCGTTTGTTTGTTCCACCCAAAGGTTTCACACTTCTCTGCATGTTTTTATCAAAATAATTTTGAGCATACATGTTTAATGTAAACACCAATCGAGCCGGAACTTTATCGGTGATTTCTTCAAAATGGGCAACAGTTTCCTCTGCTCCAAACCATAACATGTTTGAGAATAACGAACGTGCAAACAATCCTGGACGCTGTTTTAATAAGGCAAATGTTTTATCAGCATCAAATTTTAATCTTGAAGCATTCACTTCACTTTGCCAAACATCATAAACCTTATTGTAAAATACATCCATTAAAGCAATTAATTTCTCAAACCCTTTTCTTTTGCTGTATTCCGCCAAACGCAACGCTCGGATAAAACGAACCCACATTCCTCTTTTTGGATGCATCGTTTCGCACATTGCTTCAACGTCCATATTCATATTGTTCAACCAATTTGCCACCATTAAACATTCTTTTCGAGAATATTTTAGTTTCAAATCTTTTTGAGACGCAATTCTTGCCTGTGCGCTTGTATCTAAAACATTATGTAAATGCTGTGCATTTTTTGATGTTCTTTTGATAATTGTTTTTGGCTCGATAATCTGAAGCATTCCTGTGTTTTTATACCACAAGTATCGTAAGATATCTGTTGGCGTTTTCAAAAACTGAGACGCTTCGTCTTCTTTACCATTTTCAATCAAAAGATCGATCACCAGCATTAAAGTTTCCTTCATTGCCACTTCTGTTTTTGGTAAAGGCAAATATTGCATCGCCATTTTTAAACTATCTACCTGAGTAGCGTCTAAAGCGGTTTTAGATTGTAATAACGATATATAGAAATCATTTAAGTCTTTTTCTGACCACAATTCCAACATTTTCAATTTGCTCCCTTGTCCGATATTTTCCAATTTTCCAAATTCAAACGGAGTTCCGCAGAATGGACAACCGTTGTATCTTTCTAATGGAAAAGTATTATCCGGAATAATATGACCGCATTGTAAAGTTGTTCCGTTTTTAGTTTTAAAAACGTTTCCAAAATACGTGATAATATGATCTAAAACAGATTCGCCTGTTGGAATATTCCATTCTTTTACCAATGGTGTCCAATTTTTATCTGTTCCTAAAATTTCTCTCAAAACTCCTAAAACCTCAATTTTATAGTTCGGACTCACATGGTTTAAAGCATGAAGCAATGACTCAGAAAATGTAAATCCAAGTTTTGAAACATTCGCTAACAAAATTGATGTTGTTCCTGATAAATTTTTAACGTCATTCGTAATCATTTCTGACGGAATGAAAATCGCATTTTGACGTAAACTGATTTTTAATAATTCTTTTGTTTTCATTTTTTTAATTTTTAAAATTTAGATAATTGCGTTTCTGAGTTCTACCTAAAAGATTTTTGAAGTAAGAAACACTTGACCTGAAATTTGACGATAATTGATTAACTAAGCTAAAATGGAGCGGGCTACCGCGAAAGAAGTAAGTTAATCTTGACCCTCGTTTTTATTAATGCTGATTTTAAAACTATGTTCGGATTCGAACCGAAATTATCCGTGTTCTGAAGTAAGTTTTAATTGACCATTAATTGTGAAGCAGATGGGATTCGAACCCACGACCCGGACATTAAAAGTGTACGAAGTAAGTTTTGATTGACCTTTTAAGGATAATTTCAAAACTACCTGCTCTAACCGCTGAGCTACTGCCTCATAATAATGGAATAAAAAGGTAATAGTGTAAGTGTGTACATTGGAAAGTGTTTTCGAAGTAACTCAAACTTGACCTGTTTTATTCTTTATTTTATTTCTATGAACGTTTGTTTTTATTTCCTGAACAAAGATTTCTAAACTAGTGAGCAATTATTTTGCGTAGTAAAATTTTTGTTTCATTTTTTAGAAATACTATTTGTTTTATTTCTTGAGCAAAGATTTCAAAACCACTACGCAATTATTTTGCGCAGTAAAAAAAGAATTTTAAATTTGAGTAAAAAACAATATGAATTTAGAGAAAATCTATTCTGAATTACTTTCGAATATTGGCTTTTCAGCAAATGAAATTCAGAAAAACTGGCTGGATTTAGAAAAGGCATATTCCAAAAAATCAAGACATTATCATAATCTCACGCATTTAAAAGAAATGATTGCCAGTTTTGAAACATATCGCGATAAACTTCAAAATCCGAATGAAATATTATTTTCTATTTTTTATCATGATTTTATTTATTCAGCTTCCAAAAAAGATAACGAACTCAAAAGTGCCGAATATGGTTTGGCCGTTTTATCTGAAAATAGCTACCTAAATAAACAATTAGTTTTTGATGCGATTTGCGCAACTCAGCAACATCAACAAAATGCAATCGAAGATATTAATTGGTTAATCGATTTTGATTTGAAAATACTCACTAAAGATTGGGATGATTATAAAATCTATTTTGAACAAATTAGAAAAGAATATCGTATTTATCCTAATTTTCTATACAAACCCGGACGTGCGAAAGCGTTGAAGCATTTTCTGGAGAATGAATTTATTTTTCAGACTGCTGAGTTTAGGAGTTTGTACGAAGAAAAAGCGAGAACGAATATTGAAAAAGAAATAAGTCTTTTAGAAAGCAAAAAATAATTTCGCAAAGACGCAGAGTCGCAAAGTTTTATTATAACAGTAACCATAATGTTTGTCATTTCGACGAAGAAGAAATCTCCACAAGTAACTCCGCAATGTGAGTCCAATCTTTGTCGAGCTTCTCACGAAGATTTCTTCTTCGTCGAAATGACAAAAAATGAGGAAAATCCTTTCAATCCTTAAAATCTGTGGCAAAAAAAACTTTGCGCCTTTGCTCCCGATAGTTATCGGGATTGCGAGCTAAACACACAAAGCAATGTCACAAAACAAAAACGCCTTAATTCGGTACAAAACCATCGATAAATGTTTACAAAATAAATACCGCCAATGGACATTAGAAGATTTAATCGAATGCTGTTCTGAAGCATTATTTGAATATGAAGGACGTCAGAACCCAATAAGCAAGCGAACTATTCAGATGGATATTCAGCTGATGCGAAGTGAAAAACTGGGTTATAATGCCCCGATCGTTGTTTACGATAAAAAGTATTATAAATATGAAGACGAAGATTTTTCGATAACCGATATTCCACTGACGGAAACGGATATGAATGTTTTGACCGAAACGGTTTCGATGTTAAAACAATTTAAAGATTTCTCTCTTTTTAATGATGTTTCGGATATCTTACAACGTTTAGAAGATAAAATCTATGCCGAAAAATCGCATACAAAGCCTGTAATTTATTTAGACAAAAACGAAAGTTTAAAAGGTTTGCACTATTTAGACGAAGTTTATCAGGCGATCATTAAGAAAGTTGTGCTTGTGATTACTTACAAATCATTCAAATCAAAAGAAGAGAGTAAATTTCATTTTCATCCCTTTATATTAAAGGAATTCAACAATCGTTGGTTTTTGATTGGAAAAACAAAAGCTTCACAACCAATTACAAATTTAGCACTAGACAGAATTATTGCAATTGATTACGATTTTAACATTCCTTATTTAGAAGAACATTTTGATGCTGAGACTTATTATAAAGATATAATTGGTGTAACCGTAAATTCTGGTTTACAGCCCAGACGCATTGAGCTCTGGATTGACGCAATAAATGTACCTTATGTGTTGACAAAACCGCTGCATTCATCGCAGCGATTGATTAGGGAAAATGAAGATAAAAGTATTATTGTGCATTTGTTTATTTCACCTAATTATGAAATGGAACGGCTTCTATTAGGTTTTGGAGATTCTATAGAAATTTTAAGTCCTGAAAATCTAAGAAATCGCATGAAAACGATTCTAAAAAAGGCAATCTCGAGATATGAAACCGAAAACGGCAATGAATTAAATGCATAATTTTTTACAGAATACAGAATAAAAAACGTTTTAAAAACTAAAAAAAGTTTTTTACAACATAAAAAGTGTTAAAATCTAAAAAAAGAATAGTATATTTCACTATAAATAAACCAGCAAAACCCTCTAAATCAGGGATGTTTTTTAATTAACCAAAAATTTATTAAAAAATTATATGCATGCATAGTATTTTTTAATTATATTTGAAATCGATATAGTTACCTATGAAAGACAAAACAATAGATTATATTTTGAGAGCTACATGGCAGGCTGTTTCAAGAATGTATAATGAAGAGGCTGCAAAATACGATGCAACGATGGCAACGGGATTTGCTCTTTTAAGTATGGATAAGGAAGAAGGGACTCCGTCAACCGCTCTTGGTCCAAGAATGGGTATGGAAGCAACAAGCTTAACAAGAACATTAAAATCTATGGAAGAAAAGGGTTTAATTGTTCGCAAGAAAAACCCAAGCGACGGCCGAGGTGTTTTGATTTACCTAACTGAATTTGGAAAAGAAAAAAGAGATTTATCTAAAAATACAGTTCTAAAATTTAATGAAACCGTTAAGAAACATGTTTCGGAAGAAAAGCTGAAACATTTTATCGAAGTTTCTGAAATTATAAATGAACTAATTCACGATAAAAACATATTTAATCAAACAGAAAACACAGAAAAAGAATAGTATTTCTTTAAGAGATAATTCAGATTCTCATACAAAAAACAAATAGTAACAAATTATGAAACGCACAATTAAAAAAGTTGCTGTAATTGGATCCGGAATTATGGGTTCAGGTATAGCTTGTCATTTTGCTAACATTGGTGTCGAAGTTTTACTTCTGGACATTGTACCGCGTGAACTGACCGAAGCTGAAGCTAAAAAAGGATTAACACTTGAAAGTAAAGCCGTTCGTAACCGTGTGGTAAACGAGCACTTGGCGAATTCATTAAAATCGAAACCATCTCCTATTTACAGTCAGAAATTCGCAAATAGAATTACAACTGGAAATACAACTGATGATATGGCAAAAATTGCCAATGTTGACTGGATTATCGAGGTTGTTGTTGAGCGTTTAGACATTAAGAAATTGGTTTTTGAACAAATCGAGAAATTCCGCAAACCGGGAACTTTAGTTACTTCAAATACTTCTGGTATTCCAATTCATTTTATGAGTGAAGGAAGAAGCGAAGATTTCCAACAGCACTTCTGCGGAACACACTTTTTTAACCCTGCGCGTTACTTAAAATTATTTGAAATTATTCCTGGTCCAAAAACTTCAACTGAAGTATTGGATTTCTTAAACGAATACGGATCTAAATTCTTAGGAAAAACTTCGGTTGTTGCGAAAGATACTCCGGCGTTTATTGGAAACAGAATTGGTATTTACGGAATCCAAAGTTTATTCCACCTTGTAAAAGAAATGGGATTGACAATTGAAGAAGTTGATAAATTGACTGGTCCGGTTATCGGTCGTCCAAAATCAGCTACTTTCCGTACGGTTGACGTTGTTGGATTGGATACTTTGGTACACGTTGCCAATGGTATTTACGAAAACTGCCCGAACGACGAACAACACGAATTGTTCAAACTTCCTGATTTCATCAACAAAATGATGGAAAATAATTGGTTAGGAAGCAAAACTGGACAAGGTTTTTATAAAAAAGTAGATAAAGATATTCTTTCTTTAGACTTAAATACATTAGAATACCGCGCTGCTAAAAAAGCAAATTTTGCTACGCTTGAACTAACAAAAACTATTGATAAACCAATCAATCGTTTTAAAGTTTTAGTTAAAGGGACAGACAAAGCGGGAGAATTCTACCGTAAGAGTTTCGCCGGAATGTTTGCTTATGTTTCAAACAGAGTTCCTGAAATCTCAGACGAATTATACAAAATTGACGATGCCATGAAAGCTGGTTTTGGATGGGAAAATGGTCCATTCGAAATCTGGGACGCCATTGGTGTTGCCAAAGGAATTGAAATCATGAAAGCTGAAGGTTTAGAGCCTGCTGCGTGGGTTACTGAAATGTTGGCTTCTGGAAGCGACAGTTTCTATACTGTAAAAGAAGGAGCGACTTATTTCTATAACATTCCGACAAAATCACAAGTAAAAGTTCCTGGACAAGATTCATTCATTATTCTGAACAACATTCGCGAAAGCAAAAAAGTTTGGAGCAATAGTGGTGCAATCATTCAGGATTTAGGAGACGGAATCTTAAACTTAGAATTCCAATCTAAAATGAATACAATTGGTGGCGATGTACTCCAGGCTATCAATAAAGCAATTGACTTATCTGAAAAAGAATATCAAGGTTTAGTTATTGGAAACCAGGCAGCGAATTTCTCTGTTGGTGCTAATATCGGAATGATTTTCATGATGGCAGTTGAGCAGGAATACGACGAATTGAACATGGCAATTAAGTTGTTCCAGGACACTATGATGCGTGTTCGTTACTCTTCTATTCCAGTTGTAGTAGCGCCTCACGGAATGACTTTTGGAGGTGGTTGCGAAATGAGTTTACATGCTGATAAAGTAGTAGCTGCTGCAGAAACGTATATGGGATTAGTTGAATTTGGTGTTGGTGTGATTCCTGGTGGTGGTGGATCTAAAGAAATGACTTTAAGAGCTTCAGATTTATTCCGCAAAAACGATGTGGAATTGAACGTTCTTCAAGAGTATTTCTTGACAATCGCAATGGCTAAAGTTTCAACTTCTGGTTATGAAGCTTTTGACACTGGACTTTTGCAGCATGGAAAAGATGTTATCGTAGTAAACAAAGATCGTCAGATTGCTGAAGCTAAAAAACATGCTTTGTTAATGGCTGAAGCTGGTTACACACAACCAATCAGAAGAACGGATGTTAAAGTATTAGGAAAACAAGCTTTAGGTATGTTCTTAGTAGGAACGGATCAAATGGAAGCTGGAAAATACATTTCTGAGCACGATAAGAAAATCGCAAACAAACTAGCTTATGTAATGGCGGGTGGTGATTTATCTGAAGCAACTCTAGTATCTGAACAATACTTATTAGATATCGAACGTGAAGCTTTCTTATCTCTTTGTACTGAGAGAAAAACTTTAGAAAGAATTCAATACATGTTAACCAAAGGGAAACCTCTTAGAAACTAAGAAAATGAAAACAGCATATATAGTAAAAGCATATAGAACAGCAGTTGGAAAAGCTCCAAAAGGTGTTTTTAGATTTAAAAGACCTGATGAATTAGCTGCAGAAACCATTCAGTTTATGATGGATGAACTGCCTGATTTTGATAAAAAACGTATCGATGACGTTATGGTAGGAAATGCCATGCCAGAAGCGGAACAAGGGCTTAACGTTGGACGTTTGATCTCTTTAATGGGATTAAAAGTTGAAGATGTTCCTGGTGTTACAGTTAACCGTTACTGCGCATCTGGATTAGAAACTATCGGAATGGCAACTGCAAAAATCCAATCAGGAATGGCAGATTGTATCATTGCCGGTGGTGCAGAAAGTATGAGTTTTATTCCGATGGGAGGTTACAAACCAACTCCGGATTATAAAGTTGCTGCTGCAGGTCACGAAGATTACTATTGGGGAATGGGTTTAACTGCTGAAGCGGTGGCTAACCAATACAAAATCTCAAGAGAAGATCAGGATGAGTTTGCTTACAACTCTCATATGAAAGCTTTGAAAGCTCAGGCAGAAGGAAAATTCGACAAACAAATCGTTCCAATTACTGTTGAGCAGACTTTCATCAACGAAAATGGTAAAAAAGAAACAAAATCATACGTTGTAAATAAAGATGAAGGACCAAGAGCTGGAACTTCTAAAGAGGCTTTAGCAGGTTTAAGACCTGTTTTTGCTGCTGACGGAAGTGTAACAGCTGGTAACTCTTCTCAAATGAGTGATGGTGCTGCATTCGTTTTAATCATGAGTGAAGAAATGGTAAAAGAATTAAATCTTGAACCAATCGCACGTTTAGTAAACTTTGCTTCTTCTGGTGTTGAGCCAAGAATTATGGGTATCGGTCCGGTAAAAGCTATTCCGAAAGCCTTGAAGCAAGCGGGATTAACATTAAACGATATTGAGTTAATCGAGTTAAACGAAGCTTTTGCTTCACAAGCTTTAGCTGTAACTCGCGAGTTAAATATTAACCCTGAAATCGTAAACGTAAACGGTGGAGCGATTGCTTTAGGTCACCCTCTAGGATGTACAGGAGCTAAACTTTCTGTTCAGTTATTTGATGAAATGAAACGCAGAGGTAATAAATACGGAATCGTTTCGATGTGTGTGGGAACTGGGCAAGGTTCTGCGGGGATTTACGAGGTATTGTAAGACAGTATTATAAGAAAGTATACATTCAGTTTGTCATTGCGAGGAACGAAGCAACCTCGCTAACAATTGCACAAGTTTTATTTTGCAAGTGCGGTTGCTTCGTTCCTCGCAATGACAAGATTGTGTACAAAAACCATAAATAAAAAACATACAAAAAAACATTAGCAATGGCAGATACAATCGAAAAAAACGTGACTCGTGGTGGTCAGTTTTTAGTTAAAGAAACAAAATGCGAGGATATCTTTACACCAGAAGATTTCTCGGAAGAGCAGTTAATGATGCGTGACTCTGTAAAAGAGTTCGTTGACAAAGAATTATGGGCGCATAAAGATCGTTTTGAGAAAAAAGATTACGCTTACACAGAATCATCTATGCGTAAAGCTGGTGAATTGGGACTTCTTGGAGTTGCGGTTCCTGAAGAATACGGTGGATTAGGAATGGGATTTGTTTCTACAATGTTGGTTTGTGACTACATTTCTGGAGCAACAGGTTCTTTCTCAACTGCTTTTGGTGCACATACAGGTATTGGAACTATGCCAATTACGCTTTATGGTACTGAAGAACAAAAGAAAAAATACGTTCCGAAATTAGCTTCTGGAGAATGGTTTGGAGCTTATTGCTTAACAGAACCAGGTGCAGGATCTGATGCTAACTCAGGAAAAACTAAAGCGGTTTTATCTGAAGACGGAAAATACTACTCTATTACAGGACAAAAAATGTGGATTTCGAATGCAGGTTTCTGCAGCGTTTTCATCGTTTTTGCTCGTATTGGAGATGATAAAAATATTACAGGTTTCATCGTAGAAAACGATCCTTCAAACGGAATTTCTATGAATGAAGAAGAGCATAAATTAGGAATCCGTGCTTCTTCTACTCGTCAGGTTTTCTTCAACGAAACAAAAGTTCCAGTTGAAAACATGTTATCTGAAAGAGGAAACGGTTTCAAAATCGCAATGAATGCTTTAAACGTTGGCCGTATTAAATTAGCAGCTGCATGTCTTGATGCGCAAAGAAGAGTTACTTCTGGAGCTGTAAAATATGCTAACGAAAGAATTCAGTTCAACACTTCTATTTCATCTTTTGGCGCTATCCGTTCTAAATTAGCTGAAATGGCGACTAATGCTTACGCCGGCGAAAGTGCTTCTTACCGTGCTGCAAAAGATATCGAAGACAGAATTGCTGCTCGTGAAGCAGAAGGAACTTCTCATCAAGAAGCTGAATTGAAAGGTGTTGAAGAATATGCTATCGAGTGTTCTATCTTGAAAGTAGCCGTTTCTGAAGACGTTCAATCTTGTTCTGATGAAGGAATTCAGATTTTTGGTGGAATGGGATTCTCTGAAGATACTCCAATGGAAAGTGCTTGGAGAGATGCTCGTATCGCTAGAATCTACGAAGGAACAAACGAAATCAACAGAATGCTTTCTGTAGGTATGTTGATCAAAAAAGCAATGAAAGGACACGTTGATTTACTTGGACCAGCAATGAAAGTTCAGGAAGAATTAATGGGAATTCCATCTTTTGATACTCCAGATTTCTCTGAATTATTTGCTGAGGAAAAAGGAATCATCGCAAACTTGAAAAAAGTTTTCTTAATGGTTGCTGGTAGCGCTGTTCAAAAATATGGTCCTGAATTAGATGCTCACCAACAGTTATTAATGGCTGCTTCTGACATCTTAATCGAAATTTACATGGCTGAAAGTACAATTCTGAGAACTGAAAAATTAGCAAAAGCTCAAGGCGAAGACAAAGTTCAAGAGCAAATCGCTATGGCAAAATTATACTTATACAAAGCTGTAGATATCGTAAACCTAAGAGGAAAAGAAGGAATTGCTTCTTTCGCTGAAGGTGATGAACAACGTATGATGTTAATGGGACTTAAACGTTTCACTAAATACACCAACTTGCCAAACGTAGTGGCATTGAGAGAAAAAATTGCCGCAAAATTAGTTGCCGAAGATACTTACTGCTTCTAATATAAAAATAGTTTTTAGCTTTTAATTTGTTTAAACCCGCACAACTCCGAAACTGTGCGGGTTTATTTTTGTGTTCTTTACGTAAATATGTACAATGATTAAGCGCAATATTTTTGCAACGATTTGCAAAATATTCGTTAAAATTAACTTTTTAAGGTCGATGAAATAGTTAAATATCAATTGTATTCCTTTATATTTAGCATTCTAAAAACGCTAAAAAAACATAAAATGAAACAAATTAACCTGATTGCCATGCTTTTGCTGTGCTGTTTATCAACAAATCTTTTTGCACAAAAAAACAAAAAAATGGATATCATAGCTTATTACACAGGCGATGATAAACTAATAAACGAATACGAAGTAAATAAGCTGGATCAAATTATCTTTAGTTTTTGCCATTTAAGAGATGGAAAATTAGGTGTTGACTCTCCTAAAGACTCAATTACTATTAAACATTTAGTTTCCTTAAAAGCTAAAAATCCACAATTAAAAATCATACTTTCACTTGGCGGCTGGGGTGGCTGCGAACCTTGCTCTGCTGCATTTTCTACTGCTGAGGGAAGATTAACTTTTGCTAAATCTGTAAAAGAAGTTAGTGATTATTTTAAAGTTGATGGTTTAGATTTAGATTGGGAATATCCATCTATCGAAGGTCTTCCTGGTCATTTATATCAGGCAGCTGACAAGCCAAATTTTACAGCACTTCTTAAAATCTTACGCTCAACATTAGGTAAAAAATATGAATTAAGTTTTGCTGCAGGTGGTTTTCAAAAATGTCTGGATGAATCTATCGATTGGAAAGCTGTTGCACCATATGTAAATCGCATTAATATTATGAGTTATGATTTAGTAAACGGTTATTCTAAAGTAACTGGACATCATACTCCATTATACAGTACAAATCCAAAAGAAGAATCAACAGACAGAGCTGTTACTTACTTGCTAAAACTTGGAATTCCTGCAGAAAAATTAGTTATTGGAGGTGCTTTTTACACTAGAACATGGAAAAACGTCGCTAATATAAACAATGGTCTTTATCAAGCTGGTGAACATATTCAAGGGGTTGATTTTAAAAACTTCGCTACTTATTATACGGAAGCTAACGGATGGAAATATTTTTGGGATGATAAAGCTAAAGCGCCTTACTGGTACAATGAAAAAGAAAAAACATTTGCAACTGGTGACGATTTAACTTCAATAAAAGCTAAAACAGAATATGCAAAAGCTAAGAAACTTGGTGGTATCATGTTCTGGGAACTTCCTCTAGATGCTCCTCGCAATGGAATGGTAAATACCATATACGAAACTAGAAACAAATAAAATCAGAATACTAAGCAACCTAAAAAAACTTTTTTTAGGTTGTTTTTTTTATAGTATTTTTGGGGTAACTCCCAAAAGCAAAGTATTATGATATTTTCGACTATAATTCGCAATACTATTTTTTATAAAAACATCATAATTAACTTCACTGTTTTAAAAGTACTTGCAGTTATACTTTTAACTGCAAGTCCAGTTTATACTTCTTATGCTCAAAATTCAATTTTAGAAGATAGTCTAAAACTAAAAAAGGAGATTCCTAAAAACACTAAAATTGAAAGTTTACTCAAATTAGATGAAGAGAAAAGCAGGCAGCTTTATATTGAAAATAAAATAACCAAAAATCATAATTTATTATTTGATGCCATTTCTAAAAACATTCAGGATGCCAATGTTATTTTAAAAACGGGTATTGATTACAAAGCTTTCACCACAGAACTAGATTATGCAATTAAACTAAAAAAAACAGCTATAGATGGTATAATCAAAAATCGAAATGATTTTCAAACGCTTAGAAACATAACCGTTACATCGATTATGCTTAATGAATTGCAGACGCGTCTAGAAATTCAGCTTTCAAAGATCAAAAACAACAGTATTGAGTTAAGCAAAATACAAGGAAAAATTGACTCTTTAACGATTCAAAAATCACTGTTTATACTTCCAAAAGATTCATTGCGAAAGATTCTATATTATGATCGTTATTCTCAAATGTACTCTAATGTCAACTCGCTTAATAAGCGATTTAAAGATGCACTTGACAGCATCAGCAAACTGCAAATAACTGCGAGACATTTTAAGTATGATCTTCAAAACGACATCATCGAAACCGATAATATTAGAAAAAACGAATTTCAAAATCTATTAGATTCTGATGGAACCATTTTTAGTACCAACTCAAGTGAAATGTCATTTTATGAATCGTTTTTTTACTCGCTTACTAAAGAATCGATAATATTAATATTCTTCATTTCAAATCATTTTAAAACAATTGTTTTAATGCTGCTACTTGCAGTAGTTTTAGTTATTTATCTGTTGTTTCTTAAAAAGAAATATAAAAAAGAGGGCGTTTACAATACCACAAAACTTTCCAAACAAATATTCAGGCACCCGGTTTCTTGTGCTGTATTAGTTTCATTTACTTTGTTCAATTTTTTCTTCACCTACCCTCCTTTTGCCTTTACAGCGCTCATTTGGCTGGTATCGATAATTGCTTTAACCATAGTAAATAAAGAATATTTTACTCCAAAAGAAAAGTTTGTATGGAAAGCTTATGTCATTATTATTCTTCTAGGATTGTATGACAATAATATTCTAACACATTCTGTAAAAGAGGTTATTTTAATTTTAATAATAGCTTTTTCATCAATTGCATTTACAATTTATAATCTAAAAAAGAATAAAGAGATTTTCAATCCCTTTTTTAAATACAGCTTATATGTTTTAATAACTTTTGAGATCGCTTCCATATTATTCATCCTAATTGGTAAAAACTATAATTTAGGAAAGCTTCTAGCCATAAACGGTATTATAACGGTTTTAATGTATTATTTATTCACCACAACATATCGTTTACTTGCTGACATTATAAACTATTCCAATTATTTGAGAGAATCAAACGAAGAGAAATTATTAAACAGCAACGAATTAGAACAAATCAGTACCAATCCTAAAATTAACACTTTATTTGTTCTTGGATGGCTGGTGTCTATAGGCAAGAATTCATACCTTTTTCAAGCTATTCTCGATCCAATTATTAGCTTTTTTACAGAACCTAGAAATATTGGTGACTTCAATTATTCGTATCAAAGTATTTTTGTTTTCTTTTTTATCATTATTGCTTCTGTAGTCATTGCTAAAATTGTCGCATTTTTAACCAGTACTTCTATTAATTCATCTTCAGGCGTTAAAAAAAATAAATTTGGCAGCTGGATGCTTTTCATACAAATTGCCATATTTAGTATCGGAATAAGTCTTGCTTTTATATCATCTGGTATTCCTGTTGACCGTTTAACGATTATTATTAGTGCTTTAGGTGTTGGTATCGGATTTGGGCTTCAAACATTAGTAAATAATATTGTCAGCGGTTTAATAATTGCTTTTGAAAAACCTGTTAATATAAATGATACAATTGAAATAGGCGGTCAAATGGTAAAAATGAAATCTATCGGTATACGAAGCAGTGTTGTGGGAACTTTTGACGGCGCTGATGTTATAATACCAAACGGAGATTTGTTGAGCCAGCATTTAACGAATTGGACGCTTTCAAACAATAAAAAACGAACAGACATTTCTATTGGAGTGGCTTACGGTAGTAATTTGGAAAATGTAAAATCCTTGTTGAATGAAATATTAAGAAACCATTCTTTAGTACTTCAATATCCAGAACCCATTATTTGGATAACTACTTTTAACAGCAGTTCGATCGACATTGTTATTAAATATTGGGTTGGAAATATAAATTTTGCAAGTGATGTAAAAAGTGATTTAATTATTGAAATTGATAAAGTTTTTAGAGCAAATAATATCGAGATTCCTTTTCCACAGCAAGATATCTATATTAAACAGGATCAAAATAAAAAGAAAGACGAAAACGAAAATTGAGCATAAAAAAAGGCAGTTATTCTAATAACTGCCTTTTTTATGCGAATATAAATCTCTTAATTCAATTTTGCTTTGTCTAATTCTCCAATAAACGGAATTGAATTTTGTATTTCGTTACGAATTGTTGTTTGAAGATAAACTTCTAACTGTATAAATTTTGCTGCATTTATAGATCCCACAGCTTTTTTTGCCTGACCATACGTTTTTGAAAATAACTTTTCGTAATCAATTTCATTTTTCAAAGCCGCTTTTGCCAATTGATCTGCTTTTTCATCTGTTAATGTTGCGTAATTAGCCGCATAATCATTAAGCAATTGAAATTTTGTTTGACCAAGAGCTTTACGCTGCGCTTCATAGCTGTCATAAACTTTTGTAAATGCTGCAGATTGAGTATCAGATAAATTCATGTATTCTTTTACAAGATCACTTTTCGATTTTCCATAAACACTTTGTACAACATCTAAATCTTCTTTAAAAGAAGATTGAGCATAAGAAGAAAACGTGGCCGCAGCCAAAATAAAAATAAGACTTAATTTTTTCATAATTTTGATTTTAAATTTGTTCTTAGTGGATTATGCATACTCAAATATACTGATTTTTAACACATTAATCGTACATTTTTTTTCTGTCTAAAAAAATGAATATTGATAAGCCGCTGATAAAGCATAATAATTAAGTCCGTTATTAGTATATGCTCCAACATGATACTGAAATTTTATAGACTGCCCTTTTGCTATAGGAGTTGAAAATGTTGCTCCTACCCGCCAATTATCAATTTGGCTGTCATCAGAAACACCATCTGTAATTGTTTTTCCGCCAAAAAACCAGTTTGTATTAAATCCTACCCACATTTTATTCTGAAAATAATAACTGGCATGTGCCTGTAAACTGTAAGTTGGCTTTTGCTCTAATTTTTTTCCAAGAAAATCATTATTATTAGTATAAAACCAAATACCGCCATAGGCTTCAGCATATACATGTGCAAAACGTTTTGAAACTCCAATTTCAGGTTTAAATCCCCAGCGGTTTGTTCCTATATTAACTTGTTTGTCATTATAATACCTGCCCGTTGGTATTGAGGTTACTAAACTTACCCCTAAAATCGTTTTTTGCTCAAAATTTCTAAATTCTGTCTTATCGAGTGCCGGCGAACCGAGTAAATTAATTCCTAACCGAACTTTCATATCTGCAAATCCAGTTCGTGATCCAGTTAAAACATCACCATTTGTACGTGTTTGCGAGCCATCCATGAATGTATAAGGCAATACAACTTGCACACGAGCCAATTTATCAGAAACTGCAAAAGTTCGAATATAATTTACTGCTAAATTGTGGCTGTGAAGCGTAAAATCTGTAATTGGCAGCGAAGGATCTGTGAGTACATTACCATTCATAAAAACATAACCAATTGCAGCAACATTCAAATCTTTAGCAACATTAGCGTAAACTCTTGGTTCTAAATCTTGACTATAGGAATTTAATACCCCAAAGAAAAATAATAATGTAAACAAACACTTTGCAGACAAAAAACAAGACGATTTTTTTAGCATAAAAATAATTCAGGGCATCATTAATAACAACTCTTTACTACTTATCCACAGCCTTCTTAGGCGCGCTTACTATACCATCATAAAAAATAGAAGATCTATTGTTACTGTTAACAGAAAGAGAACTGTTTCCATTAAAAAAGATGGTAAATACCAAATCAAAAACATCATTTTTCCCTTTAACTGTCGCTTTCACAATATAGTTTTTTTTATTCTTTTCAATCTTTAAATTATAAGGCACTCCTTCAAATTTAATTCCGCCGTCAGTTCCATATCCAACATTAAATCCACGTCCAAAAAAAGGTAAATCACAAGTTGTTTTTACAGTATTAAAATTTAAAAAATAAGTTTTATAATCTAAATCAATAATCCTGCCTCCTGTAGGAGTAGCTTTTTGCGCTTCAAAAACAAAATCTTTAGCCTCGATCAAAGCCTCAATTTCTTTCTGTTTTTGCAGTTCTCTCTCGGCCTTTAGTTCTTTCTTAGATTTTTGCTGTGCTGAGACAGAAAAATTTACAAAGACCAGCAATACTAATAAAATAGATAATTTAGTTTTCATTTTAAATAGCATTTATATTGTTTAACAATAAATCGTAATCAAAAAAAACAGTAAGTAACCTTACTGTTTTTTCGTGAATCTCATCATGACAATATCACCAGAAATAAATAGAAGTGTTTTTCCATCATCTGTAATATCATATGACGTTATTTTTTGAAGTGTATTCATATACACACTTTCTCCCTGTCCGTTAAGGCACATCATTTTAGTAACTGCCATAGGTTGTGTGAAATCTGTTTTATTACCATCTAAAACAAGTTTTCCTGTATAGGAATTACAACTATTATTACCCGAAACCTGACTGTCTTTTATATTAAAATTTATTGTTGGTTTCTTATTTGGATATAATCCTTCAAAGGCAATTCTTGGGCCCGTAATAAAATTAAGTTCCCAACTTCCATCAAGTTTAGCCGTTGCATCACCTTTTTTGTCTTTAGAAACACTACAAGAAAGCAGCATTATACTAAGAAAGGCTAAGATCGAAATTCTTTTCATCATAAAATTAAAGTATTAAATTTAAACAAATTGAGCCTATTTTTAAAGAAAAACAAGGCTCAAAATCACTACTAATTTACATATTATAATTCGTTTCGTATTGATACTTTCTATAAATTACAAGGAATAGTTTGACTTTTATTTAACTTTTACAACCTCGCTTTGTCGTTATTTTATGTTAAATTTACTTAATATTTAATTTAAATGCCCATAAATATGAAAAAAATAATCGCGTCTTTCGCTATAATTACAGCTTTAGTCATTGGCTGTAAAACAAATACAAAATCAAGTGATACCAAAACTCTGACTGTAGCTTTAGAACCTAAAAGCAACAGCAAGGTAGCAGGAACGGCAACTTTTACAGAGAAAAACGGTAAGGTGACTTTTACAGCAAAAATATCTGGATTAACACCGGGTGTTCACGCTATACACATTCACGAAAAAGCAGATTGTACTTCGGCTGATGGAAGTTCTGCAGGAGGACACTGGAATCCAACCTTTAAAAAGCATGGAAAATGGGGCGTTGGAGAGTATCACAAAGGTGATATTGGAAATTTCACTGCTGATGAAAAAGGAAATGGAACTATTACAATGACAACTGATGAATGGTGCATTGGCTGCGAAGATGAAACAAAAAATATTCTAGGAAAAGGTTTAATTGTTCATCAAGGTACTGATGACTTTACTACTCAACCAACTGGAAATGCCGGCGGAAGAGTTGCTTGCGCAGGAATTATCAAATAAATAAAACCTATAACCACTATTTTTTCACAAAAATCTAGTGGTTATTTTATTTTATATTCACACTAAAACAAGAAAAAGATATAGCTTTGCAGCTATAAATTGAAGTCAATGATTAACCCATCTGCACCAGGCTGGATAGACAAGTATTTTAGCGAACAAAAGTTTTCAGAAGCAATCCCTTTTGAGACTACAGATTCGTTTTATTATAAAGTTAGAGAAACTGGTTTTATTTATGGACATATTATTGCTATTGATTCTCGAATTCCAATTCCGATAAAAGGCTGGTTTAAAACCGAAATTTCTAAAGTCGCTTTACTAAATACACTTTACAATGTTTTTTGTTTAGAAAAAAGAGATTTTGAACCTCTTCATTTTATTACCGAAGTTTTAAAATTCTACAAACAAATGAATCCTGAAGGTTTCAATTTGTTTAAAATTTTACTACCAAAAGATACCCCTTCTTTATCTTTAGAAAATATAATAGATCAAAGAGTACAAACAAACGATAGTATTATCAGCAAAAACTTTTCGCATTTAGTTACCAATGCCCTTTTGTTTATTGATGTTTTGGCATTTAGACAATATTTAGTGCATGGCGAAATACCTGAAAAATATTTAAAACGAATTGAAGAAACTGTTCTTGGAATTGTTGGACTGGCATTAAAAACCAAAACCATCAAATCTCAGCATGATGATTTATTAATTAAACTTTTTGAAGCATCTATTCGTTATTCTAAATTCTCGAAAGTTACTGTTGAAACTTTAGAGACTTTACAACTGGACTATTTCAGCAATAAATTAGAGCAATATTACCTAATCGATATGGCTGGAATGGCTTTATGGAGTGATGGTGTTGTAGAAAATGAAGAAGCCTACTTTTTGTATTCATTAGGATCAATGATGGGCGTTTCTGATGATTTTGTTTCAAATAGTATTGCGACAACAAATGCCTTTATTACCACTCATAAAAAGAAAATTCCATACTTTAACTATTCCAATCCTGTCAAACATTTTTATGATCAAATGACACATAGTGTTGTAAAATTGATTGTAAGAAACAAAAACAGATTGGTTAAGGAAATTATCCAAAGTAAGGAATTAATGGTTTTATTGGCTTATTCTACTACGAGAGATTTGGATGCCAAGGAAAAGAAGAAAGTAAAAAAACAGCTTTTAGATATTTGCAAAACCATTCCGTCGCTTACTATCTTTTTACTTCCCGGCGGAAGTTTATTACTGCCCATTCTAATCAAGTTTATCCCAACATTATTACCGTCTGCTTTTAATGAAAATCTAGACGAAAACGAATAAAAAAAATCGCCCTTTTGAGGCGATTTTTTCATAACAATTTTTATTTAACTATTAAAGATCAAGCTGATAAACTTCATCAAGCTCTTCATTTGAACTAATATTTACATTTAAATCGGTAACAAAACCAGAATTTAATCCGTAAACCCATCCGTGAAGCATTAAATCTTGACCGCTTTTCCATGCACCTTGTACAATCGAAGTTTTTGCCAAGTTGTAAACCTGCTCTTTAGCATTGATTTCAACAAAAGCATTAAAACGTTCTGTTTCATCTTGAATTGAGTTTAAATATTTATCGTGTAAACGATACTCATCTTTAATATGACGAATCCAGTTATCGATAATTCCAACAGATTGCTGACCCATAGCCGCTTTTACGCCGCCACAACCGTAATGTCCGCAAACAATAACGTGTTTTACTTTTAAAACATTAACTGCATAATCCAAAACACTCAACATATTCATATCTGAGTGAACAACCATGTTTGCAATGTTTCTGTGTACAAAAACTTCACCAGCTTTTGCTCCAATAATTTCGTTTGCAGGAACACGACTGTCAGAACACCCAATCCATAATAAAGGCGGAGTCTGCCCTTTTGCTAAATCAGCAAAAAAATTAGGATCTAATGCTAATGACTTCTCAACCCATTGCTTATTGTTCTCTAGTAACTGCTTATAAAACTCTTTCATTTTTTTGATTTTTTGATTGGTACTTCAACATGCTTAAACATATTAAAAATAACTTACGGTAAAGTTATCTAATTTTCTAATACTTCTCACCATGAAGAAATACCTTTAATTAATATAATTTGTTTAAACTTTTTCTTTTTGTACCATTTCTCTTTTAGCAACATCGTAATAATGTTCTATAGAGACGTGATTATTATTTTCTGGCGTGTTTTCTAGTTCGTAAGCTTCTTTAAATCCTTTCAGCTTCACTTCGATGTTTTCGTCAATAGCGCGTGTTTCTTTAAACTCACGAATTAAATCTAAAACATCATGCGCAATATACTCTGTATCTTCTGCACTAATAACCACTTTAGAGTTTTCAGGGATCTCACTCAAAGTCAATTTAATTGCAGCTTTATTCAAGAAAGAAACTTCTTGTGCTAAATCGATATGAATAATATCTCCGTCTTCGTATTCTTCTTTCTTAAAGCTGTATGCTCTTTTTAAGTTTCCTCTTAATACGAAAATAACACTGATAATAATTCCTAACGCCACACCTTTAAGTAAATCTGTAGCTACAACAAATACTAAGGTTGCAACAAAAGGTATGAACTGATATTTTCCTTTTTCCCAGAAATGTTTAAATGTAGCTGGTTTAGCTAATTTATATCCTACCAAAATTAAAACGGTAGCTAATGTTGCCAATGGAATTTTATTCAAAATAGTAGGAATCGACAAAACACTTATCAATAATAATACACCGTGAATAATAGCCGACATTTTTGATTTTGCTCCTGCATTATTATTTGCAGAAGATCTCACTACCACAGAAGTCATTGGTAAACCTCCTAAAAGTGAACTCACAATATTACCAATACCTTGTGCTCTAAGCTCAACATTTGTATTCGTATAACGTTTTTGAACATCCATTCTGTCTGCAGCTTCAATACACAAAAGTGTCTCAATAGAAGCTACAATGGCAATTGTAATACCAACTACCCAAACCTGAGGATTTGTAACCGCAGCAAAATTTGGTGTAATTAAAATAGATTTAAATTCGTCAAAAGATTTTGGAACTGGCAATGAAACCAAATGTTCTTTTGCAATCGCCAATGAGCTTCCTGAAGAAACAAAAAATTCGTTTAAAACTACTCCTAGAACAACAGCAACAAGCGCACCTGGAACTAACTTTAATTTCTTTAAAAAAGGAACTTTATCCCAAGAAATTAAAATAGCAAGAGAAACAAGCGAAATTACCACCGCTCCTAAGTGAATGTGATTAACTACATCAAACAGAAATGAAAATGAATTACTTCCGTCATTTTGAACGAAAGCCTGATCACCTTCAAAATCTGCATCGTAACCAAATGCGTGAGGTAATTGTTTTAAAATAATGATAATTCCAATACCTGCCAACATTCCTTCGATAACATTTGTTGGAAAATAATTGGAGATACTTCCGGCTTTTAAAAACCCTAATGCTAATTGAATTAGTCCTGCAATAAAAACAGACATCAAAAACACATCAAAAGCACCTAAATCAGTAATCGCGGTTAAAATAATAGCTGTTAGTCCGGCAGCTGGTCCTGAAACGCTGATATGCGACTGGCTCAAATAACCAACTACTATACCACCAATAACACCTGCAATAATTCCAGAAAATAAAGGCGCTCCAGAAGCCATTGCAATACCTAAACACAACGGAAGAGCGACCAAGAAAACCACTAAACCTGAAGCAAAGTCAGACTTAAGGTTGGCAAAAAGATTAATTTTTTTTGTCATAATACAATACTAAATAAATTATTCATCAAAGTTTTACCGCACTTAATCAAAAATGCAGTTAGTTCAAAATAAATCGGAAGTATTATGCCAAGTTGGGAGGTGGAGCAAAAATGCTCGGAGAAATATTGTCTAGTTTTACAATATTTTCAGACGCAATCGTCTTTTTTTCAATATAAACAGGCATAACAACTTCATGTTGAAGTATTGCTGGGTATACAGCAGCCTTAAGTTCTTTATGAGAATGCTCTTCTTCAGAAAAACTGAAAAATATAGACGTATCTGTGCTTTTCTTCATCACCGTAATAATTGTAGGGGTAGATAAGAAAGCAATAAATATGAATAATAATATGCGAGCAACTAATTTCATTCCAGCAAAAATAACGTTATACAAACAAAATCAAAGCATCAAACCAAAATTTTCATAGAAATTTAACATTCATAAAAAAGGCAGAATGGGTAACCTACTCATTCCGCCTCTTAATTTATTAACAAACAAGTTATTATAACTCCTCGTCAAGCCAAGCGTTCATCATCCAGATCGTTTTTTCCTGCTCTGCAATAAAATCACTCATCATCGAATTCGTACCTTCATCGTTAATTTCTGCAGATTTATTCAAGATTTCACGCTCAATTTTTAGCAAATCCGATAAAGAGCTCACAATTAAATGAACCGCTTTCTCATCATTTGATATATTTTTTCCAACAGTTAATTTGTTATTTTTAATATAATCCTCAAATGTATGTAAAGGCGTTCCTCCAATTGTCAAAACTCGTTCGGCGATCATATCAATTTTTAATTGTGAATCTGTATACAATTCTTCGAACTTAACATGCAGATCAAAAAAACGTTTCCCTCTAATATTCCAATGAATTCCTCTTAGATTTTGATAATAAACTTGAAAATTTGACAATAGAACATTTAATTCTTTTACTAATAACTCTGATTCTTTTACTGGAAGTCCTAAAATATTTGTTTTCATAATTTTCATTTTTTATAATGAGTTTACTACAAATTTAAGCTAACTTCTTCAAAAAAAACATAAAAAAAAATTATATTTAGTTATTTTTGCATCAAAAAATTCTATTAAAATGACGATAACTCAATTACAATATGTATTAGCCGTTGCAGAGCATAAAAATTTTACGCTTGCTGCTGAAAAATGCTTTGTTACTCAGCCTACTTTAAGTATGCAGATCCAAAAAATTGAAGAAGAATTAAATATTTTAATATTCGACCGAAGCAAAAAACCCATTCAGCTTACGGATATTGGGCAAAAGATTGTAAACCAAGCAAAAAATATTGTAAACGAAGCTGACCGAATTAAAGATATTGTTGAACAGCAAAAAGGTTTTATTGGCGGAGAATTTCGACTAGGAATTATCCCAACCATTATGCCGACTCTTTTACCTATGTTTTTAAATAATTTCATTAAGAAATATCCAAAGGTTAAACTTTTAATTGAAGAGCTTAATACGGATGAAATTATTGTAAAATTAAAAAACGGTCATTTGGATGCAGCTATTGCAGCAACTCCGCTTGAAGATGAAAAAATAAAAGAGATCGTTTTATACTTTGAACCATTTGTAGCCTATATTCCAGAACATCACAGCAGTTTTCAAAAAGAAGAAATCGAAGTTGCTGATTTAAACATAAATGAAATTTTACTTTTACAAGACGGGCATTGTTTTAGAGATGGAATTTTGAATTTATGCAAACACAGTGCTGATGCTGAACAAAATAATTTTCAAATTCAAAGTGGAAGTTTTGAAACTTTGATAAAACTAGCCGATGAAGGGTTGGGCACAACACTACTTCCGTATTTGCACACTTTAGATTTAAAAGAATCCGACAAACTGAAACTACGAAATTTTAAGGAACCAAAACCTGCTCGCGAAGTAAGTTTAATTTACCCGAAGAGCGAATTAAAAATGCAAATTATTGATGCACTTAGATCAACAATTGCCGGCGTCGTAAAAGGAGCCATTGTTTTTCAAAACGTGCAAATCATCAGCCCGCTGCAAAAGAAATAAAAATAAAAAAGGAGCCAATTTCGGCTCCTTTTCTTTTATACTTTAATTAGTAGTAGACTTTGTTTTAGTTCTGGTTTTTCAATTATAAAATTTAATAACCATTCTTGCAATTGTTCCATTTCGTATGGCAACAGTGTTTTGATAGCTTTTTCTAGTTCTTTACAGAAAAGTATCGGATCGAAACTTACTCTTTCAAGTATTGATTTCGTATAATCAAACATTATTTTTGACATAATAAAATAAGATTTTCGGGGGTTATCTATTATTTTAAACTCGAGCCAAATTTAAGCAAATATCATTCATAAAGACAATTTTTAACTTATTTTTTTAAAAACTTTAGCAGCGAATACGTTTTCTTACTACACATAAATCAATATAGAATCGTTCTAAACAACTCATTTAAACCTTTTTAAAAGCTCTAAACATTTCTCTTTTTCCAGGAGGACCTGTTAATTTTTCAACAGTAAAACCAACCTCAATCATGCTTCTTTTAACAACTCCGCGAGCAGCGTATGTAACAAGAACGCCATTTGGCTTTAAACTATTGTACATTTTCTGAAAAATAGCTGTACTCCAAAGCTCCGGCTGTACTCGATACCCAAAGGCATCAAAGTAAATCAAATCAAAAATTTCTAAATCGTCAATTTCATCAAAAAATTGTTTTCTTTTAGTTAACGAAAATTTCGAGTCGATTTTTACTTCCTGATTCCACTCACTTTCATGCATTTTTTTAAATACTTCCGAAAAACTTTCTGCTTCTAATTCTTCAACATAATTCATTGCCAAAACTTCATTTGCAGCAATCGGATATGCTTCTACTCCAACATAATTAATATGCTGCTGTTTTTGTTCTGATTCTAAAAAAGTAATAAAAGCATTTAAACCAGTTCCAAAACCAATTTCAAGAATAGAAACAGGATTACTTTCAAATAATGACAACCCATTTTTTATAAATACGTGTTTTGCTTCTTGAATAGCACCATGTTTGGAATGGTAACTTTCGTTCCATTCTTCCAAATGAATTGTTGTTGAACCATCTAGCGTTTTAATTATTTCTCTTTTCACTATTTTCGAATTTTTCAATGGTTTTACATTGAATTATAGACTTTTTGATCAGTCAAATTTAGTCAAAACAAATGCGTAAAGCCTTAAAAAACGACACTTTTTTCATAAAATCTTTATAAAACTTCGCTAAAATTTTAGGTTTATTATAAGATAAACAAATCTCAGTCAAATACAGGAATTAATGCAGTTTTACTAAACAAATTATATATTTTTCCGTAATTTTGCATTCAACAAAACCTATTCTTCATCAGATCATTACGTTAGATTTTCATTTGAAAGAATACAAATTAGATAAAAACTTTACATAATTATGAGTACAACTCAAACAAGCAAAATTGAAATCAGAAAAGCTGAATCGTCTAAGATAAGCTCTGTAGACTTTGAAAACTTAAGCTTTGGTGCTGTATTTACAGACCATTTATTAGAATGTGATTATAAAGACGGACAATGGCAGACTCCGGTCATTAAGCCGTATGCGCCTATTTTAATGGATCCATCTTCTAAAGTCTTTCATTATGGACAAGCTATTTTTGAAGGAATGAAAGCTTACAAAGATGAGAATAATGATGTTTGGTTGTTTAGACCTGATGAAAATTACAAGCGTTTCAACAATTCTGCTGTTCGTATGGCGATGCCGGAAGTTCCAGAAGATGTATTTATGGAAGGTTTGAATGAATTATTAAAAATCGACCAAGAATGGATTCAAAGAGGAAATGGTGCAAGTATGTACATTCGTCCTTTTATGATTGCGACAGGACCTGGAGTAATCGCAAATCCATCTGACGAATATAAATTTATGATTTTACTTTCTCCTGCAAAATCTTACTATGGAGGCGAAGTAAAAGTAATTATTGCTGAACATTACAGTAGAGCTGCAAATGGTGGAATTGGTGCTGCAAAAGCAGCTGGAAACTACGCTGCTCAGTTTTACCCAACTAACTTAGCAAACAAAGATGGTTTCCAACAAGTTATTTGGACTGACGATGCCACGCATACAAAATTAGAAGAAGCTGGAACAATGAACGTTTTCTTCAGAATTAACGATACTCTATTGACAGCGCCAACAAGCGAAAGAATTTTAGATGGTATTACTAGAAAAAGTTTAATTGCAATGGCTGAAAAAGAAGGTTTAAATGTTGAAGTTCGTCCAGTAATTGTTTCTGAACTAGTTGAAGCGGCCAAAAACGGATCTTTAAAAGAAATTTTCGGAGCTGGTACTGCTGCAGTAATCAGTGTAATTAAAGGATTCTCATATAAAGGTGAATATTATGAAATGACTCCAGTAGAGAATTCATACGCTTCATTCTTGAAAGAAAAACTAACAAGTCTTCAAAACAAACTTTCTGAAGATACTTACGGATGGACTGTTAAGGTTCAATAATCTAAAGAGATTTAAATATAAAAACCCGACAGATTTTTAAAACTTGTCGGGTTTTCTATTTTATACGATTACTAAAATGTAAAACTAATTTTACCACAAAGAGCGCAAAGGTTTTTAATATTAGTAATATAAATAAACACAAAGTTCGCAAAGCCGGAATTGATATAGCTTTGCGAACTTTGCGTTTTTTTTTACAAGAGTTGCAAAAAAACTTAGCGCTCTTTGCGGTTAATTTTTTATAAAAGTTTAGAAAAATCAGGTTTAAAATAATTAGGCCCTTTCATCACTTTTCCGTCTTCACGATAAATTGGTTTTCCGTCTTCGCCAAGTTTACTCATATTACTACGCTGAATTTCATCAAAAACAGCTTCAATTTTATCCTGCAAACCATGTTCGATAATTGTGCCGCACAAAATATACATCATATCACCAAGTGCATCAGCAATTTCAACTAAATCATTATTTTGAACCGCTTCAAGATATTCTTCATTTTCTTCTTTCATTAAATTATAACGAAGTAGTTTTTTAGTTTCTCCTAAATCAGCAATTGGAGTATGACTGTGACCTATTTTAAAAGCAGTATGAAATTCTGTAACTGCATCCAGTTGTTTCTTCATGTTTTTATTTGATTAAATGAAATGGCAAATTAGCAACAAATCGTATACAATTCTCTAAATTTGTCAAAAATAATTTTTAAAGTATGTTTAGTCAAGGACAATTAATTTTCGGACTCTGTTTTTTTATCGCTTTTGTGATCATAATGATTTTTGCTTACCGTAAAGATTTAGCACTGCATAAAGTTTTTTACAAAGGAAATTACAAAGTCCTTATTGCATTTCTTCTTTTTATTGCGATTTTATTCGTGATTAAAGTCTTTCTAAAAAGATAAGCCCAAAACTTAAACTTTCAAGAAAAGCACAATTTAACTATTCCCCAATCGTTATTTTATAAAGTCCTTTAATTCGAGAAAGCGGAATCCAACTTTTATTTTTGTTATTAGTTTGGACTCGCAATAAAATTTATAACTTTACGCAAAACCTGCACCAATGAAGATTCTAAAATATTTATTTCTTTTACTATTATTAAGTTTAGTCGCTCTAACCGTTTTTGTTGCTACCCAAAAAGGGATTTTTTCTGTTGAAAGAAGCAAAGTCATCAATTCGCCAAAAGTTACAGTCTATAATTATGTAAATGATTTTAGAAACTATGAAGATTTTGAATCTTGGTCTACAGAAGATCCATCAATAAAAATGACTTTTCCAAACAAAACCAGCGGAAATGGAGCATCATTTTACTGGTCAGGTGATGAAGGCAATGGAAATGCAATTACCTTAAAAACAAAAGAAGGTGAAAGTATTGAACAAAAGATGAAGTATGACGGTACAGAAGCTGATGTAACTTGGACTTTTAAAGATACTTTGGCAGGTAAAACAAAAGTTACTTGGAAAGCAAAAGGAACTATGAGCTTTTTGTTTAAAATATACACGGCGCTAAATGGCGGTTCCGACAAAGTTATTGGAACTATTTACGAAAAAAGCCTCGCGAATATTGACAAGAATTTAGATTACGAAACAAAAACTTATGCTGTAGAAGTAAATGGAGTTGTAAAGAAAACTGAAACTCCTTATATTAAACAGACTTTTACAAGTGAAATTCAGAAAGTAAATAAAAATGCCAGAATTGTTATTCCGAAACTTATTCAGTTTAGCGAGACCAATGGTTTAACTGCAACTGGAAAACCGTTTATTATTTATCATACTTACGACACTGCATCAGGATTGGCAAAGATTTCGATATGTCTTCCTATAAACAAAGAAATCTCAATTAGTTCTGGAAGTGATATTTTATCAGGAAAACTAAATGGTTTTGATGCTGTAAAAACCACTTTAAAAGGTGATTATTCGCATACTAACGAAGCTATTTCAAAAACAACAGCATATATCAACAATCAAAAGATAAAACCAGAATTAAGCTGGTCGCATCTTGAAGTTTTATCGATCAGTAAATTAGATATAAAAAGTCCATCTAAATTACTAACAGAAATTTATTTCCCTATTATTCCTAAAATCGTTCCAGCAGCGCCAGTCAGCTCACCAGTTTATTCGCCTGAACCGGAAGAAGGTGTTGACACTGTAAGACCGGAAACAACAAAACCTGCCGTAACGAAACCTGCAACACCAAAGCCGGCAACTCCAAAACCTGCCACGCCACCAGCACAAACTCAAGAAGAAGAGCAATCAGAATTTTAAACTTTCGAAGGTCATTAAACCTTTTGTTTAAAATTCATTCTAACACTATATAAAGGTTTGATAAATCAAAAAGTTTGACAGACGAGAAGGAATTTATACAACAATTATTAAATCCTAAAACGCAAAATACAGCGTTTCAAAAGCTCCTATCTGATTATCAAAAACCATTGTATTCTCATATTCGAAATATTGTTTTGAATCATGATGATGCTGACGATGTTTTACAAAACACTTTCGTTAAAGTATTTCAATACTTAAAAAACTTCAAGGAAGAAAGCAGGCTTTTTTCCTGGATGTATCGCATTGCAACAAATGAAGCTTTGACTTTTTTAAATCAGAAAGCAAAACTAAATGGTATCACTTCTGAAAGTCTGCAAAATAAAACAATTGATAATTTAAAATCAGATGTTTATTTTGATGGAGATGAAATTCAGATCAAACTTCAAAGAGCAATAATTACATTACCTGAAAAGCAACAATTAGTTTTTAAAATGAAATATTTTGAAGAATTAAAGTACGAAGAAATTTCAGAAATTCTTGGAACATCGGTTGGCGCACTAAAAGCATCTTATCATCATGCTGTAAAAAAAATAGAAATATATGTTACATCAAATTAAACCTTTTACAGCAAAACTTATCTTATTGTTATTATGAAAGCATTTAAACTAGAAAACGAACCGAAAATATCATCAGGATTTAAAACTCCTGAAAATTATTTTGATACAATCTCGGCAAAAGTTTTACAGCAGATAAACGAAGAAGAAGTTAAAGTAATTCCGATATACAAACGCAAAAAAACAATCACCCTTATTGCTGCCGCTGTAGTAGGTATTGCATTAATGATTCCTATTATCAACAATTATAATGCAACATCAAAAGAACTTGATGAAGCAACTTTAGAAACCTATTTGTCTTACCAATCAAATTTAAATCAATACGATTTAATTCGAGAATTAGATACTAAAGACATTGAAAAGCTGAATAAAAATGTTGCACTGGAACAAGAAACTCTAGAAGACATCTTATCTTCTAATCCAAATATTGAAAATTTAATTTCTGAATAAAAACAAAAAAATTAAAATATGAAAACTAAAAATATACTAACATTCCTTCTGTTTTTAGTAAGCTTTTCATTTTACGCTCAAAATGACAAAGCAGATGATAAACGTGAAAAGATCAAAGCATATAAGGTTTCTTTTTTAACAACTGAATTAGAACTTACTTCAACTGAAGCTGAAAAATTTTGGCCAATTTATAATACTTATGACGACAAACAATATGAACTTCGTCATAACAAAATGAAAACTTACCTGCGTAAACTAGATGATGACAATCTAAGTTCTCTTTCAGAAAAAGAAGCAGCTGCATTATTATCTCAAATCGAATCTACAGATAAAGAACTGTATCTTTTGCGCGAGAAATACACAGCAAATCTTAAAAAAATACTTTCGGCAAAGAAAATATTAAAGCTCAAAAAATCGGAAGATGATTTTAACCGAAAATTATTAAAACAGTATCGAGACAAGGCAGGAAAAAATTAAGCTTCTTAAAAATACAACAGCGATAAGAACCCTATATAATAATACTTACTTTATTATTTAGGGTTCTTGTTTTTTTACTTAAAATTAAGTCGAACTACTTTATTATGTCCTGCCGCTATTGCTGTATTTCTATTGATAAAGCGAACAGTAAAAAACTTTGTATCTGTAGATAATTGTGTCCAGTTTTCACCTCCATTTTGAGAATACTGAATTCCCTCAGAGCCTACACAAATAATCTCTTTTCCATTTCCTCCTGGAACGTATTGCACACATGATGCATAACCAAATCCCATATTCTGCCCTATCAATTCCCAAGTTTTTCCGCCATCTTTTGTAAAGGCTTTGTTATCTACTTTTTTACTCGGAATCTCATAATCACCTCCTGCAATAAAACCGTGTTTAGAATCATAAAAATCTGCAGTAAAAATACCTGTCATCGCTTTTCCCTGCACAATTGGAGTCTCAACAACTTTCCATGTTTTTGCCTTATCTGCTGAATAAAAAACACGTGCTTTTTTTCCGCCTGAAACAAGCCAAGTATCATTTCCTTTAATAACAATATTAGTATTACTTGCAGCAAAAGCGGCTTCTCCCACTGCATTTGTTGGCAATTTATCCGATAATATTTTAGTCCAAGTTTCTCCGCCATCACGAGTAACAATTATAGAAAAAGTATCTTCTGTTGGATCTCCAATAGCAATACCTTCTTTATCATTCCAAAACTGCATACTATCGTAAAAAACTTTTGGATTAATCTCTTTATAAACCAGTTTTACTTTTTTGTCTTTTTTATCAACAGAATAGAGCAATGCTGGGTTTGCAACACTTAATAGAAACACATTTTTTGAAGTTTGTGCAATGCTTCTAAATTCTAACTTAAGTGTATCACGATAAATATGTTCTTCAAACTTCTCTTTTTTATCTAAATCATAATAGCCAAAACGAGAATTATCAGCTCCATACCAAACTTTATTTTTATCGATTAAAATTGCTCTTATACTAATTTTATCTTTAAACAAAGTATCTATTGTCATTGATGTAAAACCGCTGCTGAAATTAACTTTGGTTTTATCTTTAAATGTTCGAAATGACATCAATAAAATAAAAATACTGCAAAATAAAACTAGTTTTTTCATATAAAATAAGATTTGGCTGTTGCTAAAATACAATTTATTATAACATTTCAAATAAGTTTTCGCTTTTTTATAAAACAACTTTTTGTTCCTCTAATATCTATCAAACAAAAATACTTTTCCAACCAAACAAACCATAAACAACTGTAAAACAAGCACCTAAAAACACATCAAGCAATAAATAAATTTGTGGCACAGTAATTGGATATCTCCCAATATTAATATTTAATAGATTTTATCATGAAAACTAAACTACTTTTTATAGCGCTCGCAGCATTAGTTTTAGGTTCTTGTTCAGCACAAAGCCAAACTACTGTTTACGCAAAAAACTCAGACATTAGTGATAACTTAGATCTTAGAGCGGTTGCTTCGATGTTTGGAGAATCAGCAAATCTTCAAGACTTTGAAAGACGTTTAAATGATCCTAAATATCAGATTTCAAATCTTGATTTAAACGGCGATGATCAGGTTGATTATTTACGTGTGATTGAATCTGTTGAAAACAGAACGCACGTTGTAATTATTCAAGCTGTATTAGATCGCGACGTTTATCAAGACGTAGCTACTATTGATGTAGAAAGAGACAATTACAACAAAGTAAGCGTTCAAATTGTAGGAAACTCTTATTTATACGGTACAAATTATATTTATGAGCCCGTTTACAATGTCGTTCCAGTAATTTATTCTTCATTCTGGGTTACCAATTATAGACCTTATTATTCATCATGGTATTGGAATTATTATCCAACTTATTATGCTGCTTGGAGTCCGTATCCTGTTTACAGATATAGAAACAACATCAACGTTTGCATCAATGTGAATAATAGCTACAACTACGTAAATCATAGAAGAAGCTATAGAGCTCCAGTACTTTATGAGTCAAGACGTACTTATGGTTACGAAAAAATCAGACCTAATTATAGTTTTGAACAAAGACATGCTAATACTGGAAACAGATACGATTTGGATCAAAGACGAATTGCAAGCAGAGAATCAAACAGATCTCAAAACACTTATAATTCAAACCGATCAAACACAAACAGAGTGTCTTCTAACAGTGATTTTGGAAACAATAGAAGCTATAATGATAACCGATCAACATCTAACAGAAATTATAACAACACAAATCGTCCAACAAATTCTAGCAGAGAAAATTCAACAATTGTATCAAATCCGGTAAGAACAGAGAGCAGTAGAAACAATTCGAATGTTTCTTCACCTAGAACTTCTTATGAAACTAGAACAAATAGAACTTCTGAACAAGCAAATCAGCCATCAAGAAGTTATTCTGAAAACAGAACTAGTTCAAATAATAGAATGAGCACTGAAAGAAGTGCTCCTGTACAAAGAGCAGAATCATCAAGAGGTTATTCTTCTGATAGAAGTTCAACAAATAGAACTGTCAATCAATCGGCTGCACCGGTACAAAGAACAGAGTCACCAAGAAGCTATTCTCAAAACAGAGGTAGTTCTGATAACTCCACTTATTCAAGACCTCAAAGCGCACAGCGTTCTGAATCATCAAGAGGAAATCAGGAATCAAGAAGCAGCCAGCCGCAGAGAGAAAGTGGTTCTGGTTCAAGAGAAGGCGGACGAAGAGGATAACTTAAATATTTCTATTTTTTATTTAAAACTAAAAGCACAATTTGGGGATTGTGCTTTTTTTTATCTTTTTACTTATAATAGCTGCTAATTTGTTTTAAAACAGTAAATTTGCAACCGTCTTTTATAAAAATATACATGAGCGCATCGCATAAAAACTTACATAGTAAGTTGTCTATAGGGGGTTTATTGATAACATTAGGGATTATTTATGGAGATATTGGTACATCTCCATTGTATGTAATGAAAGCCATTCTTGGCGACCATACCATTAATGCCGACATTGTATTAGGCGGTATTTCATGTGTGTTTTGGACTTTGACTCTACAAACCACTATAAAATATGTGCTTATAACTTTAAGTGCCGACAATCACGGCGAAGGCGGGATTTTTGCCTTATACGCTTTAGTCAAAAAAACCAAAATACAGTGGCTCATTGTGCCCGCGATTATTGGAGGAAGCGCACTGCTTGCAGATGGTATTATTACACCGCCAATCTCAATTTCATCAGCAGTTGAAGGAATTAGAGCATTCTACCCAACAATGGAGACTCAAACCATTGTTTATATTGTAATTGCAATTTTATTTGTTCTGTTTACCATACAACAATTTGGAACTAAACTAGTTGGGAAGTTTTTCGCTCCAATGATGCTGATTTGGTTTGCGATGTTAGGAACATTAGGATTTATTCAGATTATGCACTTCCCTGAAGTTATAAAAGCTATAAATCCATATTACGCATATCACTTATTATCAGTTCATCCTGATGGTTTCTTTGTCCTTGGTTTTGTATTTTTATGTACTACAGGAGCTGAAGCTTTGTATTCAGACATGGGACATTGCGGCCGAAAAAATATTAGAATAAGCTGGATGTTTGTAAAAACGACTTTAGTATTAAATTACTTTGGTCAGGCTGCATATCTTATTCATCATGAAGGAAGTACTTTACAACAATTAGGCGGTGAAAACGGAAATCCGTTTTACCTTATTATGCCGCATTGGTTTTTACCATTTGGTATCGTTGTAGCCACTTTGGCAGCGGTTATTGCCTCTCAAGCACTTATCAGCGGATCATTTACTTTGATTAATGAAGCAATGCGTTTGAATTTTTGGCCAAAAGTAAAAATCAAATATCCTACTGAAGTTAAAGGGCAATTGTATATTCCGTCAATAAACTGGTTATTGTTTTTTGGTTGTGTTGGTATTGTACTGCACTTTGAAAAGTCAGGAAACATGGAACATGCCTATGGTCTTGCGATTATTTTATGTATGATCATGACGACCATTTTGCTGAATTATTACTTAATCATGAAACGTGTAAAACTGTATTTCATGGTGCCTCTTATTACGATTTATTTATTAATCGAATTCAGTTTCCTTATTGCAAATATTACAAAATTTGCCGAAGGAGGTTATGTAACTTTAATCATTGCGAGTATACTTATTTCTATAATGACGATTTGGTATCTTGCTAAAAAAATCAACAAGAATTATACAAAAGTTGTCAAAATTGACGATTACAAAAAGGTATTAATGGAGTTGAGCGAAGACCTTTCTATTCCTAAATATGCTACGCACTTAGTATACATGACTAATGCAAATCGTGTTGACGAATTAGAGGAAAAAGTAATTTATTCGATCTTACAAAAACGTCCAAAAAGAGCCGATATTTATTGGTTTGTTCACGTAAACATTCTTACTGAACCTTATAAAACACAATATAAAGTTACAGAAATTGCTAAAGACGATATTTACAGAATCGATTTTAATTTAGGATTTAGAGAACCTACAAAAATCAATTTAATGTTTAGAGAAGTAATTCGAGATATGGTGAAACGCGGTGAAGTTGATATTACAAGCCGTTACGAATCATTGAACAAAAACAATATTATTGGAGACTTTAAATTTGTATTGTCTGAGAAGTTTTTATCAAATGACAACGATTTAAGATGGCACGAAAACATCATCATGAACTCGTATTTCTTTATCAAGAAACTGAGTTTGTCTGAAGAAAGAGCTTTTGGTTTAGACAGCAGTTCTGTTAAAGTAGAGAAATTCCCAATGGTGCTTCATGCTCCAGAAAACATTGGATTAACACGTATTGTTCCTAAAGAATAAAAAGCGTCCAAAATATTTCAAAAAAACACTCTAATTAAGAGTGTTTTTTCTTTTAATGAGAATCAGAAATAAGATTCAGTATTAAAAATTTAACTTTCAATCAATTAATAGTACCTTTGCAACTCAAATATTAGAAATGAGATTACACAGAAATTTAGTTTATACTACCATCGATTCTTTGAATGCAATTTTCAATGAAGGAGAATACGCAGACAAAGTGGTAGCCAGAGCATTAAAAAAAGACAAACGTTGGGGAAGTTCTGACAGGAAGTTTGTTGCTGAAACGATATACGAAATTGTTCGTTGGAAAAGATTATACGCAGAAATTGCAGAAGTTAAAGAACCTTATGACAGAGACAATCTATGGAGAATGTTTGCTGTTTGGGCTGTTTTAAGAGGATACCCAATCCCAGATTGGAGACAATTAGAAGGAACTCCTGAAAGAAAAATCAAAGGACGTTTTGACGAACTTTCGAAAGTGAGAGCTTTAAAAGAATCTATTCCAGACTGGATGGATGAATTGGGTGTAAAAGAACTTGGCGAAAAAGTTTGGTCGAAAGAAATTACAGCTCAAAACCAGCCAGCTAAAGTTATCCTGAGAACCAATACATTAAAAGGTACTAAAGAAAACTTGAGAAACACTTTGATGGATTTAAATATTGAAACAGAATATTTAAAAGATCAGCCGGAAGCTTTAGTTTTAAAAGAAAGAGCAAACGTGTTCTTGACAGATGCTTTTAAACAAGGGCTTTTTGAAGTTCAGGATGCCAACTCACAATTAGTTGCTGGTTTTCTAGATGTAAAACCTGGAATGCGCGTAGTAGATACTTGCGCTGGAGCAGGTGGAAAAACATTACACATTGCATCTCTAATGGAAAACAAAGGACAACTAATTGCAATGGACTTGTATGAAAGCAAACTAAAGCAATTAAAATTAAGAGCAAAAAGAAATGGTGCTTTTAATATTGAATACCGCATAATTGACACTACAAAAGTGATCAAAAAACTGCATGAAAAAGCAGATCGTGTATTAATTGACGCGCCTTGCAGTGGATTAGGAGTTTTAAAAAGAAACCCTGATTCTAAGTGGAAGTTACAACCTGAGTTTATCGATAATATTCGTAAAGTTCAGAGTGAGGTTTTAGAAAGCTATTCTAAAATTGTAAAACCAGGCGGAAAATTAGTTTATGCAACTTGTTCTGTTTTACCATCTGAAAATCAAGAACAAGTACAAAAGTTCTTAAAAACTGAAATCGGACAGCAATTTACTTTTGTAGAAGATCGTAAATTATTGGCTTCAGAATCTGGTTTTGACGGATTTTACATGGCACTTTTGGAAAGAAAAGCTAAATAAATTCCATCCCGATAGCTATCGGGATAAATCCCAAATTCCAATTTTCAAACTTGGAATTTGGGATTTTTTATTTAACTTTTTAAGATTGTAAACTCGGTTTACGCAGTAGTTTTCCGTTTTCATTTTCTTTAAATTTCGGAACAAAAACAATTTCTTTTGGCTTTTCAAATTTCCCTAAAACGTCAAAAAAATCTGGTGCAAAATCTTGTTTTTCGCCTTCAATCACTAAAATTAGTTTTTCACCTAAAGTCGTATCCGGTACACCAGTCACAAAAAAACGGCTGTTAATTTTGCCAGTTAACTTCGCCTCTATTTGCTCAGGAATAAGCTTTACTCCGCCGCTGTTAATTACATTATCAAATCTTCCCAAAAAGCTGAACTGATTCTCATTTACTAAATCTACTAAATCATTAGTAACAATAGGTTCATCAGAAATTGAAGAGACATAAATAACCAAACAACCACGATCATCTTTTTCAATCTTTACATTTGGCAAAATTGAAAAAACACTTTCCCCTACTCTTTTGGCAGCAATATGCGTTATGGTTTCCGTCATTCCGTAGGTTTCATAAATCTCCGTTTTTAAAGGCAGTAATTTTTCTTCAAGTGAACTGTCAATTTTTGCTCCTCCAATAATTAACTTTTTGATTTTTTTTAATTTTTCAATTGAATTTTGAACCTGCAAAGGCACCATTGCTACAAAGTCATACTGCTTGTTATTATAAGCCAAAGGTTCTGTACTTGGCACTACAACATCAAGTTCTAAACCCAATATTAAACTTCTAACCAGCATCATTTTTCCTGCAATAAACTGAGTCGGCAAACAAAGCAGTGCTTTATCTCCCGGTTTTAAACCAAAGAAATCTCCTGTTGCCAATGCCGATTGAATCATTGCTTGTTTCTCGAGTCTAACCAACTTAGGAAGACCAGTTGTTCCAGAAGTTGTCATTTCGATATAATCTTTATGATCAAACCAATCCAGAAAAAATTCACCAATAGATCGTTCATATGCATCACCTTCTTTGATAAAACTATATCCAATTTGACACAAATCGGCTGCATTTAAATGATAACCGTCTAATTTAAAATAATTGTGTACATTTTTATGTGTTAAGTTTTGCATGATTGTATTTAATTTGATAATTCTGTTAGATTAATTTTACCCGTTAATTTCTCTTTCCAATTGGTCCAATTGTATTTTTTACTATAGATAAAAAGTAATATCGGATACACCACTACAACTGGAAAAATGACATCAAAACCTGCCGAAGGTTCTGATAAATCAATAAAAACTGAATGCGTCTGAAAAACCGTCCAATCTGAAGTAACCAATAAAGCTCCCACCAGATTATTAGCGGCATGAAAACCTAAAGCCAGTTCCATTCCGTCATCCATTAGTGTAATAATTCCTAGAAACAAACCTGTTCCTATATAATACACCATTATTATATATCCCATTTTTGTAACCTCTGGATTTAAGATATGCATAAACCCAAATATCAACGAAGTCATCATAAGCGGAAACCATTTATTCTGTGCTAAATTCGCGAAGCCCTGCATTAAATAACCTCTAAAAACATATTCTTCTGTACTTGTTTGAATAGGAATTAAAATACCGCCAATAACTACTAAAATCAAAAACGGAATCAGCTTAAAATTCCACACAAATTTTTCGGGAGCTTGAAAATACAAAACAGAAAAACTTGCAATAGAAAAAACCGACCATAAAATAAAAGAGAACAAAATACGACTCCAATCGACTTTTTTTCTCCCTGTTGTAACCGACAACATGGTTTGATGATGTATGTATTTTATAACAAAATAAACACCTGCTAGAGCAAAAACAAACGAAATCATTATTAAAAACAAAGTAAGATTTGGTTCAAATATTTTTAATGCCGCATCATTATCGGTTGGAAAACCAGTTTTATCCGAGAAACTTTTCCAAAAAACAGCAATCGTAAAAGGCACCTGTCCTACAAATGAAGCTGTAATAATAAAAACAGATCCTAAAAGATACTTCCAAAATTTATTTTCAGGTTTAACACCTTGCTCTAAAAACATATATTTAAATTTTTAAAATGAGAATTCTATTTAAATAGTAAACCCTATTTTTGTTATTGCTAAAATACCGCTTTTTTTAGAGAACCTATTTCAGCACACTTTAAATATAACAAAATGATACAAATTTATCACAATCCACGCTGCGGAAAATCAAGAAACTGCCTCGCTTTTATTGACCAGACAAATCAAGAATATGAAATAATTCCATATTTAACTGAAACACCAAGCTTTAGTGAATTAAAAGAACTTCTTGAAAAGTTAAACCTGCAGCCTATAGAATTAGTTAGAACCAAAGAAAAAATTTGGATAGAAAACTATAAAGAAAAAACATTGACCAATGACGAAATTATTCAAGCAATGACAGATAATCCAATTCTAATTGAACGTCCAATTGTTATAAAAGATGGAAAAGCAATTATTGGGAGAGATTTAGATAAAGTGGCTTCTTTTTTAGATTAATACTAAATACCAAATTAACATTTTTTTATGATCTTATACTTTAAACCAAAAGCTACATTTGCGGTCTAAAGAATCAAAGAAACCAAAAAAAAATGAAGAAAATCAAATTCGCTGTAATCCTTGTATTGCTTTTTACAAGTTTTTACAACTATGCACAGCAGGGGCCGCCTGCAAAAAACAAGGTAAAAGTTACTGGAAAAGTTTTAGAAAAAGTAAGCAAACAACCGTTGGAATATGCAACAATTTCAATAACTGCTCCAAACGATACTAAAGTTATTGCTGGTGGAATCACCAATCCTAAAGGTGAATTTGATGTTGCAGTTGCACCGGGAATTTATGATATTAAGATTGAATTTATTTCGTTTAAATCAACTGAATTAAAGCAAAAAAGCATTAAAGGAGACACTAATTTAGGTATTATAAATTTATCTGAAGATGCAGCTCAATTAAATGAAGTTGTTGTTCGTGCAGAAAAATCAACAGTAGAAATTAAACTAGACAAAAAAGTTTATAATGTTGGTCAAGATATGATTGTAAAAGGCGGAACTGTTAGTGACGTTTTAGACAATGTACCATCAGTTTCTGTTGATACTGAAGGAAATGTAAGTTTAAGAGGAAGCGACAATATCCGAATTTTAATTGATGGAAGACCTTCTAATGCGATAAATGTTGCAGAGGCTTTACGCCAGCTTCCTGCAGATGCAATTGACAAAGTTGAAGTTATCACAAATCCATCAGCGCGTTACGATGCTGAAGGAGGATCTGGAATCATCAACATTGTTCTTAAAAAAGGTAAAAATCAAGGTTTTAATGGAACTTTTATTGCTTCTGGCGGACTTCCTGAAGCCTATGGATTAACGGGAAATCTAAATTATAAAACAGAAAAATTAAACTATTTTACTACTCTAGGCTATAACCACAGAACTAATGAAGGAGGCGGCTTAACCAACACCTCTTACTACAATGCTGATGGTACACCAAAAGGTTTCCTAGATGAAGATCGTGATACCAAAAGAGAATCTGACGGATTTAATGGAAGAGCAGGAATCGAATGGACTGTTGCTCCAAATACTTTCTGGACAAACGCCATCAATTACCAAAAAAATTCTGGAGACACCAGAGATTTAATCAATTACAGTAATTTTGACTCAAATAGTAATCCTACAGGTAATTCGTTTCGTTTAAATAACGGAGAAACCAATAGTCAAAATGTAGAATACACTTCGAATTTGATTAAAAATTTCAACGATAAAGGACACAAACTTACTGCTGATTTATCTATTTCCAGAAACACAGATAACAACAGCAGTATTATTACCGCTTCTCCAAACTACAATACAACACTAAACGATCAAGTACAAAAACAAGTTCAGTTACAGGCAGATTATGTATTACCTTTAGGAAAAGGCGGTCAGTTTGAAGCGGGATATAAAGGGAGCTTTGGTGATTTAAATAATCAATACTTCGTTACAGATGATTCAGGAGCAAAAGATCCAAACTTATCCAACACTTTAGAATACAAAGAGAATATTAATGCTCTTTATACACAATACGGTTTTAAAGTAAAGAAATTTTCGTATTTATTTGGTTTACGTTGGGAAGACACCAATATTCAAGTAAACTTATTAGACAACAATGATTTCAACACTAAAAAGTACAACAACTTGTTTCCAAGTGCTTTTATCAGTTATGAAATTTCAGATCAAAGCAACTTTACAGCAAGTTACAGCAAGCGTTTAACAAGACCAAGAGGTCGTTTTATGAATCCAGCTGTTAACTACTCAAGTAATGTTAACATTTTTCAAGGAAATCCTGATTTAGATCCATCATTAACAGACAAATATGATGTTGGTTACATCAAGCGTTGGGACAAAGTAACTTTTAATACTTCAGCTTATTTTGAAGATACTAAAGATGTTTTCAGCTTTGTTAGAACTCCAAACGGTGAAGAAGTAAATGGAATTCCTGTTATTTTAAGCAGACCTATAAACTTAGGTAAAGAGCAAAAATTTGGTTTTGAATTTACTTTAAATTACACTCCGTTTAAATGGTGGAGAGTAAACAGTAACTTCAATCTTTACAACGTAAAAACAACAGGAGAAAATACTTATGTTGACACTAAAGGCAATACAGTAGTACAAAATCTTGACAATCAAGCTAATTCTTGGTTTGCAAGAATCAACTCTAAATTGACTTTACCATACAAAATTGACTGGCAATTGAATGCTACTTACAATGGCGAACAAAAAACTGCACAAGGTAAAAACTTAGGTCAATTTGGAATGAATACTGCTTTAAGCAAAGATGTTATGAAAGATAAGGCAACAATTGCTTTCAACATCAGCGATATTTTCAATTCAAGAATTATGAGATCGTACACTTACCTTCAAAATGATACGACTCTTGAAAGTCAGAGATCATATGGAGAAATGCAATTTCGTAAGCGCCAATTCAATTTATCATTTACTTATCGTTTTAACAAACCTAAAAATGATAGAGAAAAAGCACCAAGAAATGACGGCGGCGGTGACGGCGGCGGCGATTTCCCAGGATAAGCTATATTAAACTCCAATACTAAAAATCCAAATTCCTAATTTTTTCAAAGTTGGAATTTGGATTTTTTTATTTTAAGTCTTTCACTAAGCTGTCCAACTTTCCTAAAGTTTAAAATTTTGATAAAGTTCTAAACTCAAAGCATTTGAATTTCTTTTTTAGGCACAAAAAAAAAGAACCCTTTGGGTTCTTTTTTATGAAATCAATCTAAAATTAAATTGATTGTTCTTCTTGTCTTTTTTTGGCTCTTTTTTCTTTGAACATTTCCCAGCTTGCTCCCGTAACCCAATAAGATACGAAACCAACTAAGAAAAACATTAACCAAAACCCTATAGTTAGTACGGTTAAGAAAAGTAAAAAGCCTAAGTACTGTGAAAATTCAAACATGTTTTCCGGAATTTTTGAATGTTACGACAAATGTAGGTTATAAATTCTTCCTTGGCAATAAAATCTAAATCAATTTTCATGAAATAACATTTATACGTATATTTATATTCATTTTAAATAAGCTCTTTTCAAGAATATTATTCAACTCTCTAAAGTAGAACAACATGAGTATTTCTAGGAGCTGAAACCTGCTGTACGCTGTATCTTTTGTGTCGAACACCGCCACAAAAGGATGTCGCTTCCATCAGGGCTAGGACAATCATTTTCAAAAGAAACACATTTTTCAAACAAAAAAGCAACACATTTTACATTTCACATTAACCGAATAATTTTACAAACAACATATTTACAACAAAATGAAATACAGAGTAGAAAAAGACACCATGGGCGAAGTTCAAGTCCCAGCCGATAAATATTGGGGTGCACAAACAGAACGTTCTCGAAATAATTTTAAAATTGGAAATTCTGGATCGATGCCCAAAGAAATCATCGAAGGATTTGCCTATCTAAAAAAAGCGGCCGCTTATGCGAATTACGATTTAGGTGTTTTAGCCATCGAAAAAAGAGATGCTATTGCCGAAGTATGCGATGAAATTCTAGAAGGAAAATTAGACGATCAATTTCCATTAGTAATTTGGCAGACAGGTTCAGGCACGCAAAGCAATATGAATGTAAACGAAGTAATTGCAAACCGTTCACAAGTTCTTAAAGGTTTTGAAATTGGCGAAGGCGAGCAATTTATCAAAGCAAATGATGACGTTAATAAATCACAGTCATCAAATGATACTTTCCCAACCGGAATGCATATCGCTGCTTACAAAATGGTAGTAGAAACTACAATTCCCGGAGTTGAAAAACTACATGCAACACTAACAAAAAAAGCTATTGAATTCAAGAATGTTGTAAAAATTGGTCGTACACATTTAATGGATGCCACTCCGCTTACACTCGGTCAGGAAATTTCAGGCTATGCGGCTCAACTTGCGTTTGGACTAAAAGCATTAAAAAATACTTTAGCACATTTATCAGAAATCGCTTTGGGCGGAACAGCAGTTGGAACGGGATTAAATACTCCAAAAGGTTATGATGTAAAAGTTGCTGCATATATTGCAAAATTCACGAACCACCCTTTTATAACTGCCGAAAATAAATTTGAGGCTTTGGCTGCACATGATGCAATTGTTGAAACACATGGAGCACTAAAACAATTAGCCGTTTCTTTAAACAAAATTGCAAATGATGTGAGAATGCTGGCTTCTGGACCACGTTCTGGAATTGGCGAAATTCATATTCCAGAAAACGAACCTGGATCGTCTATCATGCCCGGAAAAGTAAATCCAACACAATGTGAAGCTTTAACAATGGTTTGTGCTCAAGTAATTGGAAATGATATGGCAATTGCAGTTGGCGGAATGCAGGGACATTACGAGTTAAATGTTTTTAAACCAGTTATGGCTGCCAACTTCCTGCAATCAGCATGTTTACTTGGAGACGCCTGCGTTTCATTTGATGAACATTGCGCACAGGGAATTGAACCAAATTATAAACGAATTAAAGAATTAGTAGACAATTCTCTTATGCTTGTAACAGCGCTAAACACAAAAATTGGTTATTACAAAGCAGCAGAAATTGCTCAAACTGCTCACAAAAATGGAACAACTCTAAAAGAAGAAGCAGTTCGTTTAGGCTATGTAAAATCAGAGGATTTTGACGCCTGGGTTAAACCTGAAGATATGGTTTAATTTTTTTTGTTTCAGGTTTTAAGTTTCAAGCTGAAATACCGAACGAATAAAATGAATTAAAAAAAGGGGATAAAATTTAAAATTTTATCCCCTTTTTTTAATAACGTGAAACTTGAAAGCTGAAACAAAAATTCCTATTTACCATCTACATAATCCTGCAAATAGCTGAATCTTTCAGTCAGTTTACCTTTTTCAGTGATTTTTGCACGTTTTAAGATTCCATCTTTATCTCCATTGAAAAAAGCAGGAATTACATGTTCCATAAATTGCTCTCCGAAACCTTCACTAGCATCTTTCGGAATTTCACAAGGGAGATTATCTACTGCCATCACCGCAACAGCAGCAGGATGAAAGAAATCTACTTCTCGATCTTCCAAAGGAAAATAACCATACAAAGGTTCTGCAATGGTCGACGAACGAATGGTACAAGCAATTGGCCCATTAACATCACATGAAATATCAGCTACAACTTTTAACTTACAATCACTTGCATTCAACATTTCTTTTGTCAAAATCATTGGAGCATTGTTAGCATAAAAATGACCTGCAAAATAAATATCCGAAACCTTAGTAAATCTCTCAAAATCTGAGGTATATTCTTCTGGATGATTTACAAAATCTTTAAAATCTAAAACTTGACCATCAAGTCTTTTATTATATTCTAAAACATCCAGCTGAACATAAACAGCCTGTGCATATTTTTTAGTCAAATAATTATCAATCGTAATTTCTTTTACTTTAATAGCGTCTAAAATTTCTTTAGCTCCACTGCCCACTTTTCCAGTTCCAGTAACGACAAATTTCAAAGCCGGCATCGTTATACGCTTTAAATGCATAATCAAAGCATCTTTTCCCGAGAGAGTTTCTGCCTTAGGAAGTTTAAACAATTCAAACTTTAATCCAAAAGCACGAATTCCATTATAAACTCCAACCATTCCTGCATACTTTCCGAAACCAATTAATCGATGATCATTTGCATCAACAATCGTTTCATGGTCGTACAAATCAATATTCTTTTCCAAAATTGCCTGTAATAGTTTTCTATTATAAGGTTGTTTTTTGATGGTATGAGAAAAAAAGAAATAGGACTTATTTGGAATTAAATTTTCAACAGGAACTTCTTTCACGCCAAATAAAACATCACAATTTGAAACATCATCGGAAACTGTAATACCCATACTTTTATATTGTGTATCCGAAAAAATCCTAATATCAGAACTTTCTACCTCTACGACTGCTTCATGATACTGTTGTTTCAATTTAGCCAATTCATCTGGAGCAAATACTACACGACGATCTGGTGGGTTTTTTCTTTCTTTTATAATTCCAAATTTCATTCAAACAAGTTTAAAACATTAATTAATATAACTTTTTACATCGTTTTTGTTTCAAATATAACAAATTTCGTTAAAGTTTTGTTGTAAAAATACAATTTAGAATGTTTAAAAACCGTTTAAAGCTGACTAGCAATCGACTACTTAAAACATTTGTTAATTTTAAGTTAAAGAAAGCTGATTTGCATTCTAAAAATCGCGAAACATAAATATTGAATTCTATATATTTGTTTTTAAAGAACGATGCAAATGATTTTCCTTAAAAAGACAAAGATACCACAAATACTTTTTTCAATACTAGTTTTAAGTTCATGTGGTAAAGACAAAAAAACAGATACCGCTACTACCTCAACAGTCGAAGATACATTACCTAAAATGAAGCCTTTAGGACCTGAAAAGAAAATATCACAGGCCTATAAAAACTCGGTAACAGGCAGAATAAATCACTTTTACAATAAGAACTGGCCAAACAACAGCATGAACGGCAGCTTTTTGGTTGCCAGAAATGGTCAAATTATATTTGAAAGATACAATGGTTTTGCTAATAAAAATGAAGGAACCAAAATTACTGCCAATACTCCTGTACAAATTGCTTCGGTAAGTAAGGTTTTGACGGCTACTGCGGTTTTAAAATTGGTAAACGCTGGTAAAATAGACTTAGATCAAAAAGTAAATACAATTTTAAAAACGTTTCCATACGAAGACTGTACTATAAGAATGCTTTTAGATCATCGCTCTGGAATGCGTAACTATGCTTATTTCACAGACAGAGATAAATCAGTTTGGGACAGACATAACCAGTTAACCAATAAAGACATTCTAGATATTTTGGCTACAAAAGATATCGGACTAGAATCAAGAACAGGAACTCGTTTCAGCTACTGTAATACTAATTATGCTATGCTGGCACTGATTATAGAAAAAATCACAGGCCTTAAATATAAAGAAGCGATGTCTGAAATGATTTTTAAACCTTTAGGCATGACAAATACTTACGTTTTTGATGATGACAAAGACAGAAAAAAAATTGTTCCGTCGTATAAAGGAAACGGCGTTGAAATTGGTTTTGATTATCTAGATAATGTCTACGGAGATAAAAATGTTTTTTCGACTGTACGTGATCTTTTAAAATTTGACCGAGCTAGAAACTCACCAGATTTTTTAAAACCTGAACTATTAAAACAAGTTTATACGGGATACAGCAACGAACGTAAAGGCACTAAAAACTACGGTTTAGGAATTAGAATGATTAATTGGGAAACAGGACAAAACTTCTATTTTCATAATGGCTGGTGGCATGGTAATACTTCATCGTACATTACTTTGATGAAAGAAAATGTAACGATTATTGCTTTATCTAATAAAATGAATAGAAACACTTACGCTGTTCGTAAATTAGCACCAATCTTTGGAGATTATCCTTTTAATTTTAAAGACGAAGAGTAACAAAATTTTTCTGAAGAATTTAATAGATAGTAAATTCAAATAGCATAAATTTGCAAACTCATTTTTGGGGTCGACTGGTTTTGACAGCAAGTCGAATTGAACAGTAAGCACGTCGAGCATTGAGACCTTGCTCGTAAATATAAGATCTCACACTTTTACACGGCGAAAATAATTACGCTTTAGCTGCATAATCCGAATCATAGTAAGATTGCGCCACGTCTCTACAAGGTAGAGAAGCTGGATTCTCCTAGAAAGCCTTGGTTTGTGGCGTTCTGTCAAGGGGAACCGTAAAAATAAACCTAGATTTCCATGAGCTTCGGGTGGATTTCGAAAATTAAGAAGATAAGTGTTGGGTGGTTGTTTCTGGCCTAGCTCAACAACGAAAATCTAATCAGGAAATAAGCGTGTAGAAAGCTCTTTAGTTGCTTGTTTGGACCCGGGTTCGATTCCCGGCGACTCCACAAAAAAGCCTGTAAACTCTTTGTTTACAGGCTTTTTTTCTTAGATACCGTTTTTGCTGCCATTTATTTCATGCTGATAAGTTTGTTTTTCTACCTAAAAGGTAATGTAAACATAAAAGTACTTCCCTTTCCTAGTTCACTTTCCACCCAGATCTCTCCGTCATGCAGCTTAATAAACTCATTACAGAGCAACAATCCAATACCGTTTCCTTTCTCATTTTCGGTTCCTTTTTGAATAACCTTTGTGTCAATTTTAAACAAATTTTCTTTTGCATCTAGTGAAATTCCGATACCGTTATCAGCAATAGATACTAAAACTTTTTGTCCAATTTTCTGTATTTTTAAAGTAATCTCGCCATGTTTATCTGTAAACTTAATTGCATTATTCAATAAGTTTCGAACTGCAGTAGCGATCATATTTCTATCCAGCATCACTTCAATAGACTCGTCTGATTCAAACAAAAGCTTAATCCTTTTGTTTGCAGCTGCATTTTTATTAAGTTCAACATTCTCAGCAATCAAATCGTTCAGCACAACCTTTTCTGGAGTATACTCAATCATTCCTGTCTGCACCTGAGACCATTCTAAAAGGTTATCAAGCAGCTTGTGAATATTTGAATTTGACTCATGAATCATTTCAAGAATTTCTTTAATCTCTTCACGACTATACCATTCTACATCTTTGCTTATCATTTCTGAAAGCTGCACAGATGCTCCTAATGGCCCCCTTAAATCATGCGCGATAATTGAAAAGAACTGATTCTTATCTTTTAAAAGTTTGGAAATTTTAAGATCTTGCTTCTCCTTTACTAAGAGTAAAAATCCGACCGTTCCAATTAAGGTAAGTAGAAATAGACTAATATTATATAAGCTTTCAAAAGTACTATAGGAGAAAAAATATTGCTGTGGATTTAAATAATTATACAATGCTCTTATGAGAATCAGCAACTCAAATACGGCATAACAAAGCATGAAGAATGTTCTAAAAAAATTACCTTCTCTATTTTTGAAATAACTAATTACAGGAAGTAAATAAATACTAAATATACCCAAGCAGACAACCAAAATTCGGGCATTAATTGAACTCCCTAAAAACACAATCAGATTAAAAAAGAATACTGCCGCTAGAGTTATAATTTTCTCTAAATGATATTTTTTTTCTGATTTTATCCAAAATAAAGGAAAAAGTGCAGTAGCCTCACAATAACAAGCCGCAAAAATTATAGTGTTTGCAATATTAATCGAAACAAAATCTGGAACTAAATCTCTCAAAAAGATTAAGATCCAGCCAATCGTTAACAATAATTTTCCGTACCCAAACCTTTTTAGTATTTTTCGATTATCATTGGTAGCGTAGGTAAATGAGTAGCTAAAAATAAGAATACAAACAAATAAATTAGCCAGAAAATAAAGTTGAAAAACTGTTTTTGGATCTAACAAAAAAACTTTAAGCATTATGGATTAAGTTTTACAAACTAATAAAGCAAATATACAAATTAAGACTAGCATGGGACAATCTCTTTATTTCCCATTTTATCTAATATCAGCATCATTTTCTGCCATTTTTATTGCTGACAGCGCAATTACTCAATGATAGTTTCCGAGTATTAAAAATTAACAATTCAACTACTTTGCATGTAATAATTTAAAAGGGCAGAAAAAGCACTGCTCAAAATTATAACGAATAGTCACTTAACGATAATTTTAGCGGCCTGGAAATATTAAATCTCTATCTAGTCGAGAAAGTGACGGAGTAATTACTGAATCAAACTTCAAAGAACTTTTGGATGAAAACAATATCCTTGTTTGTATCCGAGTTTGATTCTCTACAACTTCACAAAGTCCATAAAAAACTTTTTTTTCGAACTTTTTTTAATCCTAATCAATCTAATTTGGTTTAATCCAATTATCAAACCTCATAATAAGTATAATTTCAACACTTAAAAAACTATCCAGCGACACCCTTAATGCAGACTATTTTACCCCTAGTTTTTCATCATTTTTCTTTAACTTAGCGCTGTCAATCTTAAATAGTAAGATTCGAATAAACTTTGTTTTTCTGCAAAGAACTGAATGAAAAAGCGTTACTGCATTTTGTCTTACATTTTTTTCAGAAAATACATTCTTCTACTAATTTTAGTTAATTGAAAACTATGAACAAATTTGATTTTGGAATTGTAGGTCTCGGCGTAATGGGGCGTAACTTACTTTTAAATATTGCAAGCCATAATTTTGCGGCTGCAGGTTTAGACTTGGACACTGAAAAAGTCAACTCTCTTCAACAAGAAGCCGATTCTGATCATACAATTGAAGCGACTACCGATGTTAAACATTTTGTAGAACTTATACAAAAACCAAGAGCTATTATGCTTTTAGTACCAGCTGGAAAACCTGTTGACAGTGCTATAGCTAGTTTACTTCCTCATTTAGACAAAGGAGATATTATCATTGATGGCGGAAATACTTATTTTACGGATACTGACAGAAGATTTTTAGAATTATCTTCTAAAGGAATTCACTTTTTTGGAATGGGAATTTCTGGTGGTGAAAAAGGAGCACGATTTGGTCCTGCAATGATGCCTGGAGGAGATCAAAAAGCATACGAAAGACTTCGTCCAATTTTTGAAGCTATCGCTGCAAAAGTAGAGGGTGAACCTTGTGTAGAATATTTAGGAAACGGATCTGCTGGGAACTATGTAAAAATGGTTCACAACGGAATTGAATATGGTATCATGCAGTTGATTTCTGAAATTTATGACTTAATGAAAAGAGGTTATAATTTGGATGAAAATACAATTCAGAAAACATTTGAAGAATGGAATGAAACGTATGATCTTAAATCGTATTTGATTGAAATTACGGGAAAAATCCTAAAACAAAAAGATGAAGACGGAAGTCCGCTGATCAATAAAATTTCGGATTGGGCAAAATCTAAAGGAACAGGAAAATGGACTTCACAAAATGCGATGGATTTACAAGTTCCGGTTCCAACTATCGACGCTGCTGTTGTAATGCGCGATATGTCTAAAACTAAACCAGAAAGAATTGAAGCTGCAACTAAATTAGTTTGGAATGCAAATCAAACTGATGTGAACACAAGTGAAGCAATTGCGGCATTAAAATCGGCATTGTACTTTTCGATTGTCGTAACATACGCCCAGGGATTAGCTCAACTTCATACTGCTTCTAAAGAATACAATTATGGATTAAATCTAGAAACGGTTGCCAAAATATGGCGCGGCGGTTGTATTATTCGTGCCGCTATTTTAGAGGATTTCAGAAAAGCATATGTTACAAAAGCAGATTTACCAAACTTACTTTTAGATGCTGGAATCGCTTCAAAATTAACAGATAATCAAGCTGGAATGAGAAATGTAATTCAATTTGCTGTGCAAAAAGGAATACCTGCGGCAGGACTTATGAATTCATTAGCTTATTTTGATGCTTACAGATCTGAAAATCTGCCAACAAATCTAATTCAGGCGCAGCGTGATTATTTTGGAGCGCATACTTACGAACGTATTGACAAAACTGGTGTTTTCCACACACAATGGTCTGAATAAAGAACTTTAAACAACACAACACACAAAATGGGTAAGTTCAAAAATATAAATCCAACTATCATTGTTATTTTTGGTGGTACTGGAGATCTGGCAAAGAGAAAGCTCTTTCCCGCTTTTCAAAATCTGTATCTTGATGGACGTATGTCAAAAAAGTTTCAGATTATTGCTCTTGGAAGAGCAGAAAAAAGCGATGAAGAATTTCGCAGTTATGTCTTAGAAAACCTAAATACATTCTCGAGAAAAAAAGGTCTTTCGGACCCAGAAACTCAAAAATTTCTTTCTCACATTACTTATCATAGTCTTGATATTGACAAAGAAGAATCTTATATCGGATTAAATGAGAAAATAAATACTATTGATCAGTCTTTTGGAGAACGCGCTAATCGTCTATTTTATCTTTCGATTACGCCGTCTTTCATTTCGACTATTTCTAATAATATCAAGAAAATTGGTCTTGCTGCCAATCCTAAACAAGATCGTATTATTATCGAAAAACCTTTTGGTTATGATAAAACTTCTGCAATTGCACTTAATGAAATGCTTTCGCAGACTTTCAAAGAAGAACAAATTTATAGAATCGACCATTATTTAGGCAAAGAAACTGTTCAAAATATTCTAGCTTTCCGATTTGGAAATTCGATGTTTGAGCCTTTATGGAGCCGTAATTTTATTGATTTTGTTCAGATTACCGTAGCCGAAGAAGTTGGTGTAGAAGAACGCGGCGGATTTTATGAAGGCGTTGGTGCTCTGAAAGATATGATTCAGAATCATCTGCTTCAAATTTTATGTATGACTGCTATGGAAGCTCCGGCTTCTCTTGAAGCAGATGATATTCGAAACCGTAAAGCTGATGTTTTAAAATCGATTCGACGCATCAAACCAGATGAAGTGGATCATTATATTGTGAGAGGACAATATGATGCTGGAACCATAAAAGGTAAACCCGTTCCTGGATATCGTCAGGATAAAGGAATTGCTCCAGATTCCAATACAGAAACTTATGTTGCCATGAAAATTTATTTGGATAATTGGAGATGGCAGGGAATTCCATTTTATCTGCGCACAGGTAAAAGAATGGAAGAAAAACAGTCTTCTATTATTATACAATTTAAACCTGTTCCGCATTCGGCATTTTCTTATGGAAAAGAAGGTATGACACCAAATAGATTGATTATCAATATTCAGCCGGAAATGGATATTAAACTGCAGTTTATGACTAAAAAACCGGGCTTGTCTCTTTCTTTAAGACCTGCAGAAATGGTATTCGATTATTTTGCCTGCTCTACAATGTCACCTGAAGCTTATGAAACATTAATTGCCGATGCTTTGGCAGGAGATCCTACTCTATTTATGCGTTGGGATCAGGTAGAACAAGCTTGGGATGCAATTGATACTATTCAACAAGTATGGAAAACTACAGCGCCTGATAATTTCCCTAATTATAAAGCAGGAAGCTGGGGACCAGAAGAAGCTGATGAATTATTGGCACGCCAAGGACACAAATGGATCCCAAATAAACAAACAAAAGAAGAAGTTTTAGATGATACAGATTTACAATAATACTGAAGAAATTAATATCGCAGCTGCAAATCTTTTTATTGCAACGGCGCAAAAAGCAATTGCTGAAAAAGACAAATTTACAGTAGTTCTTACAGGAGGTTCTTCTCCTGCAGGAGTTTACAAATTATTAGCTTCTGACGATTATAAAACAAAAATAGACTGGAGTAAAGTTTTTGTGTTTTGGGGAGATGAACGCTGGGTTCCGCTTAATGATGATTTAAGTAATGCTAAAATGTCTTACGCTGCTTTACTAAGTCACGTTCCAATTCCTGCAGAAAATATTTTCGAAATGTACAAAGACAATGTTACGCCAGAAGATTATGCTGTTACTTACGAGCAATCTATTAGAACAGTTTTAGGCAATGAAGGAAAGTTTGATCTTATTTTATTAGGAATGGGTGACGATGGACATACAGCTTCACTTTTTCCTGGTCAAGCAGTATTGCAAGAGCAAAATAAATGGGTTGATGCTTATTATCTTGAACCTCAAAAAATGTTCAGAATTACACTTACTGCTCCGCTTATAAACAAAGCTGAAAAAATCATTGTAATTGCTTTTGGAGAGAAAAAAGCACCTGCTTTGAAAGAAGTAACAACTGGTGAATACAACCCGACTACTTATCCGATGCAGTTAATTAAACCTGTTTCTGGAGAATTATTATTTCTTGTAGATAAAAGCGCTGCTGGAACGAATTAAGAAATTGTTTTTACAATCAATACAAAAAAGTTTATGCTTAAAGCAAACTTTTTTTGATTTAAGATGATACTAAATCTAATAGAGAGCTCACATAAATAGACAAACTTATTATAGTATTGGTTACTTTGCTAAATAGAATAACTCCTTATCTCCTAATGCTTTCCATTCACTTGCTTCTTTTCCTTTCCATTTTATGGTTATAGTCTCATTAGTTTTACTTTGTTTCAATACAGAAATTGAAACAGGATGATAACCCTCTTTTAGATTCACCTCTTGAATTAACTCTTTATTAGATTGATAACCAAAATCAGCGTCAAACAAACTAGCATTGTGCAAACGCATATAAGCTTTTCCAGATGTTTTTAATGAAAAACTGTATTTTCCGTCAGCTGGAACTTTGATAAAACCTTTATAAAGAATCATACCTGTTTTAGCTGTTTCTGCTTTGTCATTTATAGAAGTAATTATTTTACTAGATTGTGCTTTTAATCCTTTTTCTGAAACTACCCAAGGAAAATCACCTGCAAAAAACTCTTGCTTAAATCCTGACAAAAACTTTCCTGAAATTTTAGCGGCAGGAATTAAAGCATTGTCATAAGGGCGAGGTGCTTCAGTATCTGCATGACGTGTTTGTAAAACGGAAGCCTTCATTTGCTTTTGCATATTTTCGAATTCAGGTTTAATCGCTAAATTATTTGTCTCCTTTGGATCATTTACAACATCATAAATCTCAAAATTATCTTCAGCAGATTGAATATCATAACGAACTCCTGAGTAATTCCCTATTCGTATCATTTGCATTTGTCCGCGTTTACGGTTTTTGTGTGTCGAATTATCGTCTTTAAAATCTGGCGTTTTTCCATTTTCAAAGTATTCTACATATATTAAACTCTGCTCCTGTTTTCCATTTCCAATTAATGAAGGTAATAGCGAAACACCATCAGTTCTTGCGGGAGGAATAACTCCGGCTGCCTGCGCAAACGTAGCCATCCAATCTGATAGCATCGACGGAGTTGTAACAACTTTTCCGGCTTGAATATGTTTAGGCCAATTTGCCAAAACCGGCATACGAACACCACCTTCCCAACAATCTCTTTTAATACCATCGAAAGGACCATTGCTAGAGAAAAATGTAGGTTGAAATCCAACAAACTGCTTTGGTAAATACGACTCAATTGAAGCGCCATTATCTGATGTAAAAACCACCAGCGTATTTTCGTCTATTTTTAAATCTTTCAATAATTGAAGTATATCGCCCACTGCATCATCAATTCGGCGATTGGCAGTTGCGTATCTTTTAAAAGTATCGGGCCACGGCACCTCTTTTGTCGCTGGATTATTATCATCATCATAAGCAGCATTTGCATAATCAGTATGCATATAAGAATCTGGAGTACCAGAAGCTGTATTAATCATATGTCCAGAAGTTCCTGTCCATTGCAAGCCTCCATTTAATCCTTTTCCGCTTGGATATTCTTGTGTTGGCAATTCTAATACTGCATGAGGCGCATCATATGCCAAATACATAAAAAAAGGTTTTGAAGCATCTTTGCTTTTTGCGTGTTCAACAATTCTTTTTTTTGCCATCGCTGTCCATAAATCGGTTGTATAACATTTTGCTAAACCTTCAGCCACGTTATTATAGTTGTCATAAACCTCTCTTTTACCACGATACAAACCTTCAACAGGATAATGTTCATGTCCGTCAACGTGTCTCATGTAACCATAATACGAATCAAAACCACGCTTTAAAGGATGTGCAGGCCAATTTGGTCCAGTTTCTTCAACTCCTTGCAATCCCCATTTTCCTATAGCCATAGTTTGATAGCCCGCTTGTTTTAAAACTGTTGCCAGCGTATGATTATCTTCTAATGCTTTGTCGAATTGATTGTCTCTAATTTGAGCATTTCCTTGATTAACACCCGTCAGCAAAGAACTTCTAGAAGGCGCACAAACTGGAGCGTTACAATATTGCTGTGTAAACATGGCACCAGTAGCGGCCATCTGATCTAGATAAGGAGTAATTTGATACGGTTTCGACGGATCATTGGTTTTCATTCGCTGATTTTGAAAAAATACACCTATATCACCATAGCCCATATCGTCAACTAAAATATAGATAATATTGGGCTTTTGCTGCGCAAATAGCGAACAAGTTGCAAAACATAAAATGATTACTGCTTTTATTTTATTCATATTTCAAAATTTTATTTTTTCACTTAAAAACCCTAGAATCAACACTAAACCTTTAATCATCATATCTCCTGCCAGAGTTCATCTAACAAAATACAGTGTTTTAAATAAGAAAAACAAAAAACACCTACCAGAAAAATTAGTCGATTTACTTAATAAAAAAACAGCTCGTAACTGAGCTGTTTATTTACTTTGTAAAATCGTTAATACAAAATGCCTTTAGTATCTATATCTGAGTAATCTCAAGAACTACACTCGTTTCTACTTTTGATGAAGAAACTCGTAAGCCTACATTCATTAAATAATCTCCAGTATAAGATTCTCCTGATTCTTCAAGGGTTTTCTTTGCTTCCGGCATTAAATTGATCTCTTCAACTTTATACTTTTTGTTTGGGTCTAATCCTTGAAAACGAACTAAATTATACTGAGGATCGTAAAGCGGATGCAAGGTATAAGAGAATAAAACGGCTTTGCTTTTGGTATCATCAACATACATTAAAACAGCACGACTTTCATCATATGGCGATACCATACGGTACATATCACCGTGCCAAATTACTGGGCTTAATCGCTTATAATTCGCGACAGCATCTTGACAATATTTCAACTCATTTGCTTTTAGTTCTTTTACATTAATATCAAAACCTAATTTGCCCATCATAGCCACATCGGTTTTAAATTTGATCGACTGATTTCCCCATGATGTTACATGATTACAAATTGAAAATGCTGGAAAAAACTGCGAATAACCCCATTGTATAAATACTCTATTATAAGGATCTGTATTATCACTTGCCCAAAATTCTGTGAAGTATTTAAGAAGCGCATAATCTGTTCTTCCTCCGCCGCCAGCGCAAAGCATCATGGGCAGATTTGGATATTTAGTTTTAATTCTGTCTAAAACTTTATAAAGTCCTTTTGTATATTCGATAAACAAATGTGACTGCTGCTTTTTTAAATACGTAGAATATGCATTGGTCATCATTCGATTGCAATCCCATTTAAAAAATGCTACTCCAGAATTAGTCTGCATAATATCATCTACTGTTTTAAAAACAAAATCCTGCACTTGCGGATTACTTAGATCTAAAACCAGCTGACTGCGATAATAACTTTCTGGTCTATTTGGAAGTTTTAAAACCCAATCTGGGTGTTTTTCGTATAATTCACTTTTAGGATTAACCATTTCCGGCTCTATCCAAATACCAAACTTTACTCCCGTTTTCTCCGCCTCTTGAATTAAAAAACCAATGCCATTTGGCAATTTCGTTTTAGTCGCTTGCCAATCTCCTAATCCTGATTTATCACCGCTTCGTGGATATTTATTTCCAAACCAGCCGTCGTCCAATAAAAACATATCGACACCAAGCGTTTTGGTATCAGCAAACATATCTGTTAGTTTTTTTCATCGAAATTAAAAAAGGTTGTTTCCCAATTGTTCAATAAAGTCAATCTTGGTTTTTCACCATCTTTTATGCCATATTTCCCTGCCCATTTATGCAGATTTCGGCTCGCTTGTCCCTTACCTTTATTAGAAAAAGTATAGATAAATGACGGTGTAGTAAATATTTTACCTGGTTCAAGACTGTATTCTGAAGCAAATGGATTAATTCCTGAACTTATTCGAAGTGAGTTTTTATTATCTAATTCAAAAGCAAGTTTAAAATTTCCAGACCAAGCAATTGTTCCTGCAATAATTTCTCCCGAGTTTTCCTCTGCTTTAGCATTTAGAGATAAGAAAAAAACAGGTGTTTGATACATATTGGTACGAACTCCTAATTTTGAGTCGATTACTTTTGTTCCACTCGTTAATTCCGTTTCCAGCATTCGTGCTTCTTTTGCCCAGTCACCATGAAATTGAGTTAACCAGTAACGATCAGCATCAAAATGAAGCATTGAAGAGGCATAATTGTATAACATTATAGGTTTCTTTTCGTGATGCACAATTTCTGTCCATTGCTCAACAATATTCTCTTTATAAAAGGCCTTATAATGCAGTGTTACTTCTACTGGATATACTTGATCTTTTAATTTTATAATGGTTTCTGTTGTATTGTCATCTATCTTTTCTGTACGATGACTTACATAAGTTAATTCAAGAGATGGATTTCCGTCGTTATGAATTACACGTATAGCAGATTCGAACAAATTATCTGTTCCGTACGTTGGATACGCCAAATGTCTCAAATTGTTTAGGGGGTTTCCGTCATTTATGACGAATGATTTTGTGTTTTCTTTTGAAAGTGCATCATATCCAGAATTTCCAGTAAGTTTTGCTCCTAAATACGTTTGATACAATAAGCCGTTTTTTCCCGCTTTTAAAATCAAAGCTGAACTTTGTGTTTCAATTTGTATTTGTTTCTCTTGTGCATGAGCTTTATAAACTAAAGCGGTAAGCATTAATAAAAAGATTATTTTTTTCATAAAAAGTAAGTAGTTGGTAGTTATAATGTGGTTACTGTATGTTATTTACAATTAAATCAAAAGATAGTAACTTGTGTTATTGCATTATATAATTCACAATAAATTATATCATTTTTTCTGTTTCTATTATTTATTTGCGAAAAATGAAATTCAAAAATATCACATTCACATTCACAAACATACTGGCACCTACCAGTTTATTTTTAATAAATGCTGCACTCCTAAAAATAATCCTTGTTTGAAATAATTTAAGAATGCTAAAAAATCATCATTTTGCTGAAAATTCGATCGATAATAAGGATTCAAAAAAATAACTTAAACCATCTTGTGGAATAACAGCACTGCTGGAAAAAAACCTACCAGTAAATTGATTTTTTGCTTTCTATTTTAAACAACAAAAAAGACGAATAACCATAATACACTGGAAACAAGCGATTTTACACCAATAAAAACCAAAAAAAATCAAATTATAAATTGAAGTGATACAATTTTAAACAAACTTAATCTTGTGTAGATTTAACTTTCTACAACTGGTATGGTTCAAAAATTAAAAAAAACACAGCCAATCGTAAAACTGTACAAAAATTATTTTTGATACTATATTATCCATTTTTACAAAACGCAAAGTGTTGTTTTTTTCTACATTTTAAAAGGGAATAAAATAACCTTTGTGCTTTTAGATTAGCTGTGAAATATTTTCAATCTTAAAATAATATTCAATTCCGTTATTATCTACTGCTTCTCCTTTTATGATTTATATTCATATATTATCCGCTTTCTTTTCATATTCTACCAGATCATGATACTATTTTAGACATATCACAAACAAACTAGTTGGTACTGGTATGAAAAAACAAAGAAACCTTTCTAATTTTGATTTTCAATTTCATCTCTTTCTATCAAACAGAAACATATAATAAACAGCCTGAAAATGGCCTTTTGCTCCTTATTGAAATTAAAAAATAAATGTAATGAAGATATTATTTGCCAAAACCCGAAAACATTTTCTATTTGTCTCAGCTGCACTTTGCTTTTTTTCCAGTAAACTCTTTTCGCAAGAAGAGAGCCGCTGGCAAATTGATAAAGACGGGGCTATTTCTTGGCAGATAAACAACAACATTCCGCATAAAGATCATATCGAAATGAGCGGTAAAAAAATCTCCTGTGTATTAAGGTATGGTGTAGCTGCAGACGGTACGTTTCATGCAACCCGCAGTTTGGTTTGGCCAATGTTGAGAACAGTACCCAATAATACTCATGCCAGTTTTACGCGTCAATTTGCCCAAGATGCTTTTGATTTGGTTACAGTGAATTATAAACCCATTGCTTCAGAAAAAGTAATTTCATTAACGCTGAACGGAACATTATTGGTTAAGAGTAAATCGGGTAATACTCTCGAATTAACGAGACAATTTTTTCCATCAACAACCTTATCAGGATATTGTGAAATCTATACAATTAAAAATATTTCTGATAAAACTTGTGTTGTAGAGATTCCAAAATCAAATGCTGTTTATACATCAGATCCAGCAAAAGGAACGGATGGAAGTTATGATTTACATGTAGATCTTTTTAATCATGGAAACTTTAATCTGCAGAAAAATGAAACCATTCGTTTTTCTGTTTTCTATTCCGCAGGTAAAACAAACGAACAAATTCCAGTTGTAAACATTGAAGAAGAAAAAGATAAACGCTTAAAATTAATCCAGGAAATTTGGGATAAACTCATATTAGAAACGCCTGATGAAGTTTTGAATACAGAATTTGCTTTTGCCAAAATCAGAGCTTCTGAAAGTATTTTTGAAACTAAAGGCGGCCCTATGCACGGTCCTGGAGGAGAATCTTATTATGCGGCTATTTGGGCAAACGATCAGGCTGAATATATTGGGCCTTTCTTTCCGTTTTTAGGATTTGAGTATGGTAATCAGGCATCATTCAATGCTTATTTGCAATTTGCTAAATTCATGAATAAGGAATACAAGCCTATTCCAAGTTCGATTATTGCTGAGGGAACGGATATTTGGAATGGTGCAGGCGACCGAGGTGATGGCGCAATGATTGCCTACGGTGCTGCACGTTATGCGCTTTCTAGAGGAAATAAAAATGAAGCCAAACAATTATGGCCATTGATTGAATGGTGTTTAGAGTATTGCCATAGAAAACTAAATTCTGATGGAGTTGTAACGTCTGATTCTGATGAACTTGAAGGTCGTCTTCCGGCAGGAAAAGCCAATCTTAACACCTCCTCTTTATATTATGACGCTCTTAACTCTGCTGTTTATCTGGGCGAAGCTTTAGGTAAAGACAAAACTCAATTGAAAACTTATAAGACTGAGGCTGAAAAATTAAAAATGGCTATTGAAAAATATTTTGGAGCTAAAGTAGAAGGTTTTGAAACCTATAAATACTATAAAGAAAATGATGTTTTGAGAGCTTGGATTTGCACTCCGCTCACGATGGAAATTTATGATCGAAAAGAGGGAACTATAGCTGCTTTGTTTTCTCCAAGACTATGGACAAAAGATGGTCTTGCCAGTATTGCTGGTGATAAAATATTTTGGGACCGCTCGACTTTATATGCTTTAAGAGGCGTATTAGCTGCGGGAGAAACGGAAAAGGCATTGAATTTTTTACATTATTACTCGAATCGTCGTTTATTAGGCGATCATGTTCCGTATCCTGTAGAGGCTTATCCTGAAGGAGATCAGAGACATCTTTCTGCCGAAAGCGGTTTATACTGTAGAATTTTTACGGAGGGATTATTTGGCATTCGTCCTACTGGTTTAAACAGTTTCGATTTTACGCCGAGGCTTCCTAAATCTTGGCCTATTATGAAACTGCGCCAAATACATTCTTTTGAAAAAGATTTTGATATTACAGTTGAAAGAGTAAATGAAAAATTGAAAGTAACTATCTCTAATGGAAAAAAGATAGTATTTACCAAACTAATTAAAGACGGAAGTACAATCAATATTCAACTCTAACAATTCAATCATTTTTCACAAAAGAAAGGAACTTCAAGAATATTGAAATTCCTTTTTTTATACTTATTTTTTTTAATCTTATTTATACAAAATACAATACTGTTTTATATAAATCATTAGATTGTATTTGCTTTGTATTAAATCCCAAAACCGCAGACTGAATATCAGTATTTTTAAAATACGTCTTCAATTCATTAACAATCACTCTTTTTGTTTGGTAACCACCTAATACAACTAATTTGTTTATTTCTTCTAAAACTGGTAAATTACTATATAACATTTCATCAAATAAACATACTAAAGCTGTGGTTCCTTTTTTCTCTAATTTCAAAAACTCAATCAATTCTTGATGGCTGTAAACTACAAATATAGATCTATTAAGCCCTTGAGATTTTGGCTTTTTACTAATCAAAAATGAATCTTGGGTAAATTTAAATTCATCTGCAAAATTATTTTTAAACATTTTTAAAAACAATCCTTTATCGTCTCGCACTAAAACTTGTATCTTTTCCATCGTCAATTTCTTTACAATTAATACTCCCTAAACTGAGCTAGTTACAGCTCATCAAAGTTTCTTTTTAGGTTTTGTATTTGTTTGTCTTTTTTTGATTTATACAATCTTGATAAACAAGTACAAAAGTATTTCACTTCAAAATTAAACACCTCCACAATAAGACATAAAAACCTCAAAATAAGACTTTTATTTACTAAATATTTTAAGGAAATATTTAGTAAATAAAGAGATAATCTGATATAAGTATTGTACCGTATTCTTTTAAAAACAAAGAATAGAAAATTTAATATTTGATAAAGTTAAATCGATCAACAAACATAGATCCGATTAGTGGTATTGGTTTTCTTTTTTGATTAACAGCGTTAACAATCCCTGCTATTAAAAAAATCAATATACCAAAACTAAAAACGGTAAAGAAAGTTGAAATTACAGGATTAATAGAAAATATTGGTATAAAAGCACAGCCTAGTGCTGCACTCAAAACACCCAATCCAAAAGACTGTTTTAGGTGATACTGCGCAAATGAAGATCTTCCTCCATTATGATAAACAAGAAAAGAAATTACCCATCCTACAAGTGTTAAGTAACTAATTATTGAAATGGTTTTTCTGCTCATTCTTCTCTTGTTTATCTTGATTTTTTTTTAAATTCTTAACTGATTATATTTTATAGTTTCGTGATTATAAATTCACTTCTTCTATTCATTTGATGCTGTTCTTCGGTACATTTTATACCATCAGAACATTCATTTACAAGTTGAGTTTCACCGTAACCTTTACCTGTTAATCTATTTGGTGAAATACCGTTTTTTACCAGCCATTTTATTGTCGACTTGGCTCTTCTGTCAGAAAGCCTTTCGTTGTATACGGCTGTTTGACGGCTGTCTGTATGCGAACGAATATCTATTTTCATTGTTGGATACTGATTTAAAACATCTAGAATTTTCACCAAATCCAAGGCCGCTTCAGGACGAATATCCGATCCGTCCAAATCAAAATAAATCATTTTAATATCAAAACATTTCCCTAAATCATCTCCTACTGCAACCTGACATGTAACTTTATCCAGCGAAATTGGCAAATAAGTTTTTCCCGTTTCTGTTCCAATCGATGTACGAACTTCTTTAGTTGCATAATCTGCTTTTTCAACTCTTACATTATAGGTTTTTCCACATTCAACAGAAAAACTGTAAAATCCATTTAAATCTGAAATAACAGTACTTTTCAGTATCTGCATATTATCATACAATGAGACTTTGGCACCAGATAAAATAACTCCTGTCTGCGTATCTGTAATAATACCGTTTAACTCCTGAACACATTCCAGTTTGCGCGTTTCTAAAAACTTATAAATATCATCAGAACCTTGTCCGCCGTCTTTATTCGAAGAGAAAAAACCTCTTCTGGACTTAGTATCAATAACAAATGCAAAATCATCGTTAGGAGAATTAATATCAGCACCTACATTTTTAATATTTGTTATTTCATTCCCGCTTATTTTACCAACAAATACATCTAAACCTCCAAGTCCTGGATGACCATCTGAAGCAAAATAAATTTCGTTATCAGCTGTTACAAATGGAAACGTTTCTTTTCCTTCAGTATTAATGGTTTTTCCTAAATTTTCTGGAGAACCAAAACCACCGCTTCCATTAATACTTACTTTATAAATATCTGACTGTCCAAATGTTCCCGGCATATCAGATGCAAAATACAAGGTTTTTTCATCAGGACTTAATGCTGGATGTGCGGTACTATAAGTATCACTATTAAACGGAAGTTCAATAATGTTCGTCCATTTATTATTTTCAAAAGTTGCTTTGTATATTTTAATTAAAGTAGTTTTATTACCATCTTTTCCTTTTTTGCCGTCAATAAAATTGTTTCTTGTAAAATAAACCGTTTTTCCGTCTTTTGTAAAAACAGGCGTCGCTTCGTTGAATTTAGAATTGATTTTAGATTTTATCTTTTCGGGTTTATTTGGATTGAAATCGGCATCAATATCAGCTTGATAAAGATTTGTAAAATGTTCCCCTGTCCATTTGTGAATTCGCTGTGCAAAATTTCCAGTATCTCTGGCTGATGTAAATACTATTTTATTTTGATAAAATGCCGTTCCGTAATCTGAATACTTACTATTTACACCTGCATCTTCAATTTTATATCTTCCTGAATTGGCTTTAATTTCTGCTAAATAATTTTTGTCTTTTAAATAGCGCTCAACTCTTGTATCTTTCTTTGATTTTTGAGCAAACAAGTCTAATATTTCATTTGCTTTTTTATCATTTCCAGCTGCTTTTAATGATTGTGCATAACGATAATAATACTCTGGTTCTACCTCACTTTTCATAGCAAATAATTCCTCGTACCATTTGGCTGCTTTCTCAAACTCTGAATTGAAATAAAAAGAGTTGCCTAATTTCTTGAACATATCCTCAGATTTGTATCCTTTATCAGCAATTCTTTCATAGGTTTTAATGGCGTCAATATAGGCATAATTGTTATAGTCTTTATCAGCAGAAACTGTCTGGTTTTGCTGGGAATAACTATTAAATGAAAAAACAATTAGTAAGGCGTAAACAAGTATAAAATTTTTCATTGTCAATGTAGGATTAAAAGAAACGTGGGGTTGTAATTTTACCATAGTTTTTAAAGAACTCGTATCGTAGAAATATTTCATGCGATCCTGAATTATAATTTTGCAATTTTGTTGTTTCATGGTCATAGGCATATCCTATATAAAGTCCGTCTGAAACCTGAAACCCAGCCATTGCACTCAATGCTGCACTCCATCTGTACGCTGCTCCTACAACAAATTTGTCGTTGAACATAAAATTAGCCGAAAGATCTACTTGCAAAGGTGCTCCTTCTACCATTTTTACTAATACCGCAGGTTTGAATTTGATGTATTGATATTTATCTAAATCAAATACATATCCTCCCATTAAATAATAGTTGATTCTATCTTTATAAATCGCCACATCATTATCATCGTAACGATTGGTTTCGATAAAATTTGGCACTGATAAACCAACATAAGCTTTGTCTGAATGCCAATAAACTCCAGCTCCAACGTTTGGAGAAATTTTATTTCTTAAATCTTGAAATTGCGGATCTCCTTGGTCTTCAATGTTCAATTTATTAATATCTAAATTAAACAAATTAACTGTTCCTTTGATACCAAATGACAGCTTAAAATTTGCTGATGTTTGAATTGAATACGATAAATCTGTTGAGAAATTATTCTCGTTTGTTGGTCCAATTTTGTCATTAACAAGCGAAACTCCAATTCCTAAATTACTGTTACTAATTGGTGAATTGACTGAAAAACTGCTTGTTTCTGGAGCACCATCAAGACCTACCCACTGTGTTCTATATAAACCAAAAACACTCAATGCTCCTCTTGATCCTGCATATGCGGGGTTAATACTTATGGTATTGTACATATATTGTGTAAACTGAGCGTCTTGCTGTGCACAGCAAAAAAAACCTGTTAACATAATAACCACTGTATAAAATTTTATTCTCATGCTTTTATCTTTAATAATTTAAAGCTGCTAAAAGTGTAACTCAGCAAATTAATTTCTAGTTAAGTATAGGTATCCTGATTTTTTTAATACTTGAGGTGAAGTTCCAGAATATTTAATATTTATAATGTAGAAATAAGTTCCTGTTGGCAGCATTTCATTTTTCGATATGGTTGTTCTTCCTTCTGAATAACCTCTAAAAACATTTCCATTAGAGTCATAATTAACAGTGTCAAATACTTTTATTCCCCATCGATTGTAAATTTCAACAGTATTGTCTGCTGAACATTCTGTCAATCCATCAATCTTGAAATACTCATTTTTTCCATCTCCATCAGGCGAAACAGCATTATAAACTGTCAAAGTACTGCAAGGCAAAACAATGCCGTCATCGACTCTTGCAGTAGTAAACACATTATATCCCGAAACATTTACAGGAGTAGTAACCGTTTTTTTATCACTGTCTACAACTCCGCCTTCATCAATCCAACGGTTTTGAGCTTCATCCCATCTTACGATATGTATTGAAGTTTGTGGTGACACAAGAACGTCTGCCGGCGTAGTCGATGTTTCATCCCAACTTAAAGTCAGCATTACATCTGAGTTTCCAGCAGTTTTATCCAAAGTCCAATATTCTTGATTATTGATAAGAACTATTTCCTTTGCTTTTTGACTGTGCGGATATAAAGCATTAGAATCTTCGAAGAAATATTTGCCTGTAAAACTGCTCAATATTTCCTTTGGTGCCGAGATACCTGCAAATCGGTATTTATTTTTATCGCCAATTGGATAAGTAAAATCTTCTTGACCTACTTTTTGCACTTTACCGTCAACATGACTGTTATCATTGACGTTAATATGTTTAGATTTATTTTCGAAAACTAACAATCCTCCGTATTCATCATCATTAATAATTCCTTGCTGAAAATTAGCAGTACCAGAAATACTCACTTCGTTTGACAAATGAAAAGCGGGCTGAATACTATTGTTTTTAAATTCAGCATCATTCCATTGCATAGGCATAGTTCCTGAAATTTGCTGAAATCCTGTAGATCCAATCATTCGTGTTATTCCTGAATGTGATCCTGAAGAAAAACTTACCAGTCCGTCATTATTATAATGACTGTACAAGATAAATTCTCCATCATTAAACAGATTTCCTGAACTTTTGTTATCCATTGCTCCTACTGTAGACATAGTTGTCCCAGATGTAATAAACAACTCTCCAACATTTACAGTCTGCGCTGTTATTATTCCGCCGAAAAATAATAATAGTGTTAAAAAAATATTTTGAATTTTTGATTTCATAAGTTCTATTTATTGACTTACTGTTGTACCGAAATTTTTTAGATTTAACTTTAAAAAATAACGCTTTTAGTATTTAGCATTGCTTTTTGAAGGAAGCATTGGATTTGTAATTACCTGACATTTTGATACTGTAACACTTATCACGGCTTTCTTAGATCTAAACCCTTCATCTCCATAAGGCTGAAATGTTCCAGCCGGATATGTTTTTCCTTTTATATTGTAAGAAACTTCTGCGTTGCCTGTAAATCCTTTTACAGGATTGAATGTTACTAATCCTGAAGTTGAGTTATAAGTAAAAGTTCCTTCTGTTGTCGTAATCGAAAACGGATTTGCAGCGGTTGTACCATCAGCATTAAGAAATCTAAACTGACTGTAATCAATATTACTTGAAGATGCTGTAGGTATTGCATAAGTGGGTCCAGTATAGGCAACATCATTAGCGTATGGATTTATAGTTACTGGATTATTTTTGCATATTGTTGCATTATCAGCAACTGCTTCTGCAGCATAGGGTAAAACTACTTCTAGACCCCATATTTTATGTATATCATTTAAACCTCCTGTTGAAGCTCCAAAACCAATTTTAAAACTATTAGGAATAGCAGTATTTAAAGTATGAGTTGTAGCTGCTCCTTCATTTAAAGAAGTATTATAGTCCGAGTTTTCTGGATTTGAATTTTCGGTATAAAGTATAGATTGCTTGTACCAATAATTATCGATTATAGTTCTAACTGTATTTTGATGCTGTATTTTTACTGTAATGTTATAACCGCCAGACACATTGGGAACAAGTTCAATAAATGCTTTTCGATAATTTACATTGTTAGGATCTGTGGTATAGGCTCCAGATCGAATATTAAAATTATCTGGATTACCGCTATTGTAATCGTATGCCCCTAAGATGTTTAGCTTCGCACCTCCGTTTGATGTCCCTGATGGTGTTAGTGTACTTTGGGTTGTAAGTACAGGATAACCTGTATAACCTGCTCCTCTTCCTTTATTATCCAAAGCACCTCCTCTAGCACCTCTTAAAGTAACATGACTGCTTCCTGAATTTGCCCAGCCGCCAGATGGAGCCGAAACCCCATTCAGCCTAGCATCACCTTGAAAAGGATCTCCTTTAAAATTTCCATAAGAATCTAAAGCAATACCTAAATAAGCTCCAGAAAGTCCTTCACGTCTATTGCCAGAATAGGAATCGTTGGCTCTTAAATAAGAATATCCCATTCCACGTCCATTTGTTCCAATTGTTGGAGTAACAGCAGCATCAAATAAAAATACGCTTATACCATCTGCTCCAGTTCCTCCATAAATTGCATACTCAAATGAAATTTTAATACCGACCGCACTGTTAAATTTTTTATTGTCAATAATAATTGCTCCAAATTTTGAATTAGTCGCCGGTGTTAACTCTAATCCAGTAGTTGTAAATACCGCAGCATTTGCAGTAGCTCCAGTTGGCAGAATTATTTCGGCAGGCTTTGTCGCAGAATTAAAGCTCTGTGTATACGGGAAATCACCGTACACCTGCGCACTTACTGTTTGAACAGCTGCAAGAAGCAAAAAAACTGCCAGCTTACTATACCCTTTTAAAAATGTATTTTTCATAATAGTACGTTTCAAAAACATTAGTCTCTTACTTTAAATACAATATTCATAAATGAAGCTTCGGTAGGAACAGCAGTAGGTTTAACTGTATAACTGATAACCCCAGCTGCTGAAACCGTAACTGTATTAAATACATTAGTGTCAAAATAAGTCACAAAATAATCTAAATCTGCAGGTGCTAAAACAGGAAGCGATGAAGATGAGTTACTTCGAGCCTGTCCAGCAGAAGCGTTGAATCCAAACTGTTGTGAATAAAAAGTATATATGTTCAAAGTCTGTGTCCCTGATAATACAACACCAGATGCATTATGCGTTGGCACTACAACAGAAGGTGCATAAAAGAACTTTGGCATTGCTGCTTTTACTTGTTTCAAAACACCCGTTGAAGGATCTGCAACAACTATGCGGTCTGCTGTTGATGTGTAAGAACTTCCGTTATAGATATTAGTATTGTTACCCGTTTGCAAACCACCAATTGCTAATGTATTAGCAGTTGTAGTAGTAACTGTAGTTGGCTTTATTAATGCTCCTCCTAACTGTGTATTACCAGTAGTAATTGTTAAACCATTATCAGCAGTGATTGCGCTGGTTATTGCCGGAGTTAAATCTAAAGCTGTTGCAGGTATTCCGTTTACTGTCGTTGTCAATTTAGCACCACTTAATGCGTTCGCAACCGTGTTTACTGCTGGTGCCGTAACACTAACACCATTTACTACTGATGTAATTGTATTAGTCGGATTTGACAATGTATGTGTAGTTGCTGGTATAACTGCATTTATAACGTAAGGTGCTGATGTTGTTCCAGATCCAGTTATTGAAATATTATTTCCTGCATTTGTAACACCTCCTTGACCAGCTGGTCCAGTTGCTCCAGTATCACCTTTTACTCCAGCAATTCCTTGAGGTCCTTGTGCTCCTGCTACTCCTTGTGGTCCCGTTGCTCCAGTATCACCTTTTGCTCCTGCTGTTCCTGCTACTCCTTGCGGTCCTGTTGCTCCAGTATCACCTTTTGCTCCTGCTGTTCCTGCTACTCCTTGCGGTCCTGTTGCTCCAGTATCACCTTTTGCTCCTGCTGTTCCTGCAACTCCTTGTGGTCCTGTTGCTCCAGTTGCCCCTTTTGGTCCTGTTAAGTTAGAAGTAGTAAAAGTTGTACCATCAGTATAGGTAATTGTAAAAGTTCCGTTTCCGTTATCAACTGTAGTTGTAATTCCTTTTCCATTATTTCCTGTAGCTCCTTGAGGTCCTTGTGCTCCAGTATCTCCCTTTGCCCCAGTATCACCTTTAGTTCCCGCAATTCCTTGTGGTCCTGTTGCTCCAGTATCTCCTTTTACACCTGCAGTTCCTGTTGCGCCAGTTGCACCTTTTGGTCCTGTCAAGTTAGACGTTGTAAAAGTTGTACCGTCAGTATATGTAATTGTAAACGTTCCGTTTCCGTTATCAACTGTAGTTGTAATTCCTTTTCCATTATTTCCTGCTGCTCCTTGAGGTCCTTGT
>NZ_NRQV01000015.1:0-136228 GCF_004119505.1 Flavobacterium sp. YO64
TTTTTTTGTTACTTGGAAAGAACCTTAGACTCTTAGTACCTCAGAACCTTAGTTCCTTTAAATAGGCTTATAATTTTTCACTTCCCATTTTTTCGAGGTCAAGTCGATATAATTGTAATGCAGGACATCGTTTTTATCAAACTGCCCATTTTGATTAGTATCTTCGATAGTTCTAAAATACAAACGGTTTTTAGATTCTATTAAACTCCAATCTACCAACTCTTGCAAATCAGCAGAAACTTTTGTGAAGTTTTCCCCGCTGATATCACTTAAATACAAGGTCTTAATATCGCTTGTATCAATTTTACCATCTTTGTTAGTATCTGAATCTGTTAAAGTATAAACCATCACTTTATTCTGCGTTTTGTCTGCAACCGTTTTCAAATAAGTCGCGGTTAAAATTAAAACAGGTTTATCTGAAAGCGGACGAATTGAATCTGAATCTACTTTTTGAAATTTTAAATTCTGAAGATATCCCGTAATTTCATATTCTCCCAAATTAGAGATTGTAAAGCTTATATCATTCACACTCGAAGAACCGTAACGTGCTTTTGAACCCTTTTCAAAAACCCTTAAATCACCAACAGGATGAATTAAATAATTTGTTCCTTCCATCTGAATAGGCAAATCTGCAATTTCAATTTGTGTCGAATCACTCTTTGCAACAGCTCCAACTTTATTTGAACCATCATAAATTACTTTTGGCTTTTGCTGTACTTCATCTTTACAACTCATTAATGTACCGATGATTATTAAGGCTATATATTTTAAGGAATTTTTCATGCTTGCAAATTATGTTAGAAAATCAAATATAGTATTTTTGATTGTATTATTGAATTTTTACTCAAAACTAAAAAGTGTCATAAGTTTCAACGCAATTTTCTCATTTCTTATTGTAGAAATACAAAATCAACATCTACAACCTTGCATTCAGTTTTATATTAAAAACTCTTGAAGTCATAAAATTCGGAATCGCATATTGGTTTTTAGAATAAACATCGCGAACCCAAGTATTCGTAATCGCATTTTGATTGTTGAAAATATTAAAAATCTCTAATCCAACAGACAACTCTTTAAAATTTTTAAGCCAGCCTGTTTTGGCATTCTGAGTACTGCTGTCAACAAAAACTTTAGCAAAACCAATATCCGCTCTTCTATAATCGTTCAATCTGTTTTGATACAAATAAGGATCAGAATACGCTGGAGCGCCTCCAGGCAAACCAGTATTATAGACTAAATTAAGATACACTTTTACACTTGGAATATTTGGCATATAATCCTGAAACATCATTGCAAATTTCAAACGCTGATCTGTCGGACGTGCAATATAACCTTTGTTCTCGTAATTCTCTTCGGTTTTCAGATATCCAAAACTAACCCAAGATTCTGTTCCTGGCACAAATTCCCCATTCAATCTAAAATCTAAACCTTGCGCATATGCTTTTGCATTATTATTAGCAACATATCGAATTCGAACATTGTCTATCGAATAGACATTTACATCTGAAAGTGACTTATAATAAACTTCTGTAACCCATTTAAAAGGGCGATTCCACATTTTAAAATTGTAATCGTTACTCAAAACGACATGAACCGCTTCCTGCGCTTTTACATTAGGATTCACTACTCCATCCAAATCACGGAGTTCTCGATAGAAAGGCGGCTGATGATACAATCCTCCAGAAATTCTAAAAACCATGTCCATATCCCAATCTGGCTTTATTGCAAATTGCGCTCGCGGACTGAGTACAAACTGATTTTTTCCTTCAACCGCTGCGCCCGAAACATTCCAACCTTGAAAGCGAGCACCAACATGAAACCAAATTTGATTGGAACCAATTTCCGATTGTTTATTCCATTGCGTATAACCTGAAAATCTGTTTATAGTATTAAAATTTGTTGCTCGAACGTTTTGATAAGGCAAAAGCGGACCTTCGTAAGGTGTATAAGGCTGATTATTTTTGGGCAGAAGAACTAAAGGCGGATTTACAGAAAACCCAGCCGAATCAATCACCTCCCACTCGACAACTCTATCTCGAATTGATTCTCTTGTATATTTTAATCCAAATTCAAGCTGACTTTCTTTCCAGTCTTTAGAACCTTTAATTTCAACATTTGCGATTAAAGCATCCAAATCATTTCTGGCGTGATTTAGTTGCGAGCCAATTCCACGAGTAAAATCAACTGCTGTCTCGTTAGTTCCATCCTCTGCTGCTGCATTTCCTAAACGATATTGCGCCAAAATATCAAAATGCTCTTTTTCTGTAGTATGAAATAATGAACCAATCAATTTTAACGTAAGCGATGGAGAAACTTTATAAGTTGTTTTCAAAGCTCCAAAGTAAGTATCGTACTGATCTTTTTCCTGACCTTCATAATACACATTAAGCGCCATTGGCTGATCAATAGTTCCAAATTTTGTTTCTCTGGTTAATGGCTGATACAAATATTTATTCTGCGAAACATTTCCTAAAAAGCTCATTTGCCACTTTTCCGAAATATCATAATTGATATTAGTTTGAAAATCTGCAAAAGTCGGCGTATAATTTGTCTTTGTATCTTGACTATTTACCAGCAAACTATTATTTCTGTAGCGAACTCCAGTAACTGCTGACCATTTTTTGTTTTTCGAAACGGCATCAACAGAAGCGCTTCCTCCTAAAAAACTGGCTTCTAAGGAAGCTCCAAACCGAGTTGGTTTTCTATAAGTAATATCTAAAACAGATGATAATTTATCTCCAAACTTAGCCTGAAATCCACCTGCCGAAAAATCAACATTTTGAACCAAATCTGTATTGGTAAAACTCAATCCTTCCTGTTGTCCTGACCGAATTAAAAACGGACGATAGACTTCGACTTCATTAACGTAAACTAAATTTTCGTCGTAATTACCGCCTCGAACTGCATATTGTGTACTAAGTTCATTATTTGAATTTACGCCCGGAAGCGTTTTTAAGATATTTTCTACACCTGCATTTGCACCCGGAACTTTTTTTATTGCTGTTAAATCAATTGTTGCAATTCCCTGAACACGTTTTCTATTTTTGGAAGACACAAAAACTTCTCCCATTTGCTCTTCAGAATTATTCATTACAGGATTAAAAACAAAAAACTCATTTGGCTTTAAATTCACCGTTAAGCTTATCATTTTTAAAGAAATATGGGTAAAAATTATTGAAACCTTTTTGTTTGAAACCACATCAATTTCAAAGAAACCATTGGCATCAGACTGTGTACTGCTTTTACCAGATGTGATATTTACATTAGAAACAATATTATTTTCATCATCAACAATAATACCCTTAACATGACCGTTTTGAGCAAACAAAGCACATGTGAAAAACAGAAAAAACAAGGCGAATATGAACCTATTATTATACAACTATTTGGGTTTTATTTTTGTTGACTTCTAAGGAAACGTGTTTCAAAGATAGAAGAATTCCCTACATTATCAATTACTTCAATTTTTAAATCATTTGCTCCTTCAAGCAGCAATTGAGGATCAAAAGTGTGAGTAATCTTTTTATTTTTATTTTCATATTCAAACAAAACCCATTTTCCGTTCAAATACCCGTTATAGGATTTAATTCCTGATGAAGAATCACTGATAATAAACTCAATTTTTTTCTGATCGCTGATCCATTTATCCTGAACCAGCTTTGTAATTTTAATAACGGGCTTTATAGTATCTAATACTAAACCATATTGTCCTAATACTTTTGATTTTGCCGTATAAACATCTCCTTTTCTAACCGTTCCATTGTAACTGCTGCTTGCTCCACTTATTCTTCCAATAAAAACTTTGTCACGCAAGACTTCAGAGTAAGTATTATCCTTGATGGTTATTGTAAAATTAGAATGCACAGGAACTGTATCATCATGAATATAAATTCGATTGTTTTTAACATCAAAGTTTAAATTAAAATCATCGTAAAATGTTCCTGCAGGAAAGAAAACGGACATATTGTCTTTTTCGAAATTAGAATCTTTATTGTATTTAACAAAATACTTAGATGCACTCGCTTCTGCCGGCACCAAAGGAACAGCTGAATCATATTCGATTGGAACTGTGATTGAATTTAGATTTCCATAATAATCTGAAACTTCAATTCTATAAGTTGACGCCAAATTAGGTTCTGCCGTAATTATCCCTCTTGACGCATCTGTTTTTATAATGCTTAACGCAAAAGGTGTTTTCATGAAAAGCTTCTGAATACGCTGACTTGTTTTTTTGTATCGAGAATAATCAATAAATGCATTGATGTAACGCATTTCATCAAACGAATAGGTATTAAATTGATAGTTGTAATTTTGATTTCCATTCAAAAATGTCGAAACATTAAAAACACCATTTTTATTAAAAGAAACATCATCAGTATCAACAGCATTAATTCCAAAACCAATTTTTCCATTCGTTTTTACTTTTCCTGCAAGATAGGTTCCGTCTTTTTGAAGCGTCATATTAAGCAGTAAAGGCTGTTTTGATTGATTAACTGAGGCGTTATCCAACGGATAAACATACAAACTAGACAAAGTTGGTTTCTTTGTATCTTTAATATTTTTATCAAACCCAAAGAAAATCGGATTAATTACAAACTCTGTTTTTGTATCTCTAATTTCAAAATGCAAATGAGGTCCTTCAGATGAACCTGTATTTCCAGAAAGTGCAATTAATTGTCCTTTTGTAACTGGAAGATCACCTGGTTTCGGGAATAATTCAATTTCATAAGCCTTTTCAGCATAATGCGCTTTTGTTACATAATCTTGAATCGCTCCTTTAGTGGTTTGTAAATGTCCATAAACAGAAGTATACCCATTTGGATGCGTAATGTAAATACATTTTCCGTTTCCAAACGTCGAAATCTTTATTCTTGACACATAACCATCGGCAATTGCATACACATTCAGTCCTTCTCTCTGATTGGTTTTCAAATCAAAACCTGCATGAAAATGATTCGGTCTTAATTCTCCAAAATTACCCGAAAGCTGCATCGGAATATCTAACGGCGGACGAAAATAATCTTTAGGATATTGTGTTTGGGCAAAAATAAAGTGGCCGCATAAAAGGGCAAATACAGAAAATCTCATAAATAACATTTTTGCTAAGATAAAAAATTAACAGGGAAAAACCGAGGATACAGCCACAAAAACACAATTGATTGAAATTCATTTATTTGTCTATTTTTAATGCAAAAAAATCGATAAAAAATTGCATTAATAAAAAGGAATATTAACTTTGTATGATTAAGTAATGAATAGGATGTATAATGAGTGTAATTGCCGAAATAATTGATACTCTTGAATATAAAATCGAAAAGCTGTTTGAGAAATCAAAAAGCTTGGAAAAGAATAATCAGGTATTACAATTAGAATTAGCCAAAGCTGCGCAAATTATTCGAAAACAATCTGAGGAGATTGAAGCTTTGAAGAAGCAGTATGACACACTTAAGATAGCCAATTCGTTGCTTGGCAGCGACGACAACAAGAGAGAGACAAAGCTTAAAATAAATTCATTAATTCGCGAAATTGATTACTGTATAGCACAACTATCAGATTAGATAACATGGACGGAAAGCTTAAAATCAAAATATCAATTGCAGACCGAGTTTACCCATTAACGGTAGATCCAGCTCAAGAAGAAGGACTTAGAAGTGCTTCAAAAAAAATTGATGCCATGATTAAGCAGTTCGAAGAAAGTTACGCAGTTCGCGATAAACAAGATGTATTAGCCATGTGCGCACTGCAATTTGCATCGCAAGTGGAACAAAAACAAATTGATAACGCAATCGATGGCGAGCAAACTATTGAAAGAATTAAAAAATTAAATTTGCTTTTAGATCAATATCTCGAAAACTAAACGTTCTTTACAGAAACTAAGATACTGCCTACATTAGTTCACAATTGGTAAACTCAACACTAACAATTTAGAATGAGCAAATCATCACTACTATAGCATGCCACGCTTTATTGCGAGGAAACTTGAACAGTGAGTTAGCTCAAAACTTGTCTTTACGAGTTTATTCAAGCAATTAATGTAGGCTTTTTTTATATATAAACCTTAACAAACATGGACATCATAACGATCATTATTGGTATAGTAGGTATTGCAGCAGGTTTTGCAATAGCTAAATTTATCGAGAAAAGTAATATTTCAAACCTAATAAAAAACGCAAAAAAAGAAGCAGCTTCTATTTTAAAAGACGCTAATTTAGAAGCCGAAAATATTAAAAAGGATAAAATTCTTCAAGCAAAAGAACGTTTTATCGAATTAAAATCAGAACACGAACAAGTTATTTTAGCACGAGATAAAAAAGTTGCTGAAGTAGAAAAAAGAGTGCGCGATAAAGAATCTCAAGTTTCTAACGAGCTTTCAAAAGCTAAAAAAGTAAACGACGATTTTGAATCTAAAACAGCTGAATACAATAATAAAATTGAGGTTTTAGACAAAAAACAAGCTGAAGTTGACAAGTTACACAAAAGTCAATTACAACAGCTTGAAGTTATCTCTGGACTTTCTGCAGAAGAAGCGAAAGAACAATTAGTTGAAGGCTTAAAAGCAGAAGCTAAAAGCAAAGCAATGTCTCATATTCAAGACACAATTGAAGAGGCAAAACTTACTGCACAACAAGAAGCTAAAAAAATCATCATCAACACTATTCAAAGAGTTGGAACAGAAGAAGCAGTTGAAAATTGCGTTTCTGTATTCAACATCGAATCTGACGATGTAAAAGGTAGAATCATTGGTCGTGAAGGCCGTAATATTAGAGCTCTTGAAGCTGCAACTGGAGTTGAAATCATTGTTGATGATACACCAGAAGCAATCATTCTTTCTTGTTTTGATCCAGTTCGTAGAGAAATTGCTCGTTTGTCATTGCACAAATTGGTAACTGACGGACGTATTCACCCAGCTAGAATTGAAGAAGTTGTAGCTAAAACAGCTAAACAAATCGATGACGAAATTATCGAAGTTGGTAAACGTACTGTTATCGACTTAGGAATTCACGGATTACATCCAGAACTGATTAAAGTTGTTGGTAGAATGAAATACCGTTCGTCTTACGGTCAAAACTTATTACAACACTCTAGAGAAGTTTCAAAACTTTGCGGTATCATGGCAGCTGAATTAGGCTTGAATGTAAAACTTGCTAAAAGAGCTGGTTTACTACACGATATTGGTAAAGTTCCAGATACAGAAAGCGATTTGCCTCACGCGTTATTAGGTATGCAATGGGCTGAGAAATACGGAGAAAAAGAGGAAGTTTGCAACGCTATTGGTGCTCACCACGACGAAATCGAAATGAAATCATTATTGTCGCCAATTGTTCAGGTTTGTGATGCTATATCAGGAGCAAGACCAGGAGCAAGACGTCAGGTTCTAGATTCATACATTCAACGTTTGAAAGATCTTGAAGAAGTAGCTTACGGATTCAGCGGTGTAAAAAATGCTTACGCTATTCAAGCTGGTAGAGAACTTCGTGTTATTGTTGAAAGTGAAAAAGTTTCTGATGACAATGCGGCAAACTTATCATTTGAAATCTCACAAAAAATTCAAACTGAAATGACTTACCCAGGTCAAGTTAAAGTAACCGTAATTAGAGAAACAAGAGCTGTAAATATTGCAAAATAACAGCAGCTTATACATAAAAATAAAAAAGGCAGTTCGTACGAACTGCCTTTTTTGATTTTATCTAACCACGAAGCTTTTAAAGATCATTAAACGTGATTTTGAAGCTCGTTCCTACTCCTACTTCACTTTCTACAGAAACTGTTCCTTTCATAGCTTCTATTTGGTTTCTTGTTATATATAAACCTATTCCTCTTGCCTCTTCATGTTTATGAAATGTTTTATACATCCCAAACAACAAATCACCATATACCTTCAAATCAATTCCTAAACCATTATCCGTAATCTTCAATGATTTATGTCCATCTGTTTCTAAACCATAATCAAAAACAATAACTGGATCTCGATCAGGATGCGCATACTTTATTGCATTAGTTGTAAAATTCAGCAAAACACTTTCTAAATAAGCGGGATTAAAATTTATTATCAAGTACTCAGGCACATTATTTATAATTGTGACCTTTTTCTGTTTGCTATGTCCTTTTATTGTCGAAATAGTTTTTTCTATATACTCAAAAAGCTTTAACGGCCCAACTGTTATATTAATATTGCTTTGCGTTTTTACGATCTGACTTAAATTTGAAATCGTTTCATTTAAATCATTAGAAACCGTACGCAAATGTTCCAGCATTTCTGTAACTGTTTCCTTATCACCATCAGCATCAATAAAATCTAAAATTGATTTTATATTCCCTGCCTGAGTATTTAAATTATGCGAAACAATATGCGAAAAATTAAGCAGTCGGCTATTTTGATCGCTGTACAATTTCATTGTTTTCAAAAGCTCAAGCTCCTTTTCTTTCTGCAATGATATATCAGTATGCGTACCTATAACACGCAATGGCTTTCCATTTTCATCACGTTTGATAACCTTACCTCGATCTAAAATCCATTTATAATTACCGCTGGAAGTCATTACACGATGGTAATTTTCATAATAGGGTATCTTATTTTCAAAATGCTCTTTTATATCTGAATAATATTTTGGAAGATCATCAGGATGTACAATTTTATCCCAACGCTCCGGATCGTCAAAAATATCAGCTGACTCTAATTCTAAGATTTTTAATGATAATGACGAATAAAAAACATTATTAGTCACCATATCCCAATCCCAAATTCCAACTGTAGAAGCATCTAGAGCAAACTGAAAACGCTCTTCAGAAATACGAAGTTTCTCTTCTTTATCCTTGAGCTCTGTTATATCTGAAACATGTCCAAAAAAGCTTACTTTATCACCGTCAGACAATTCAGTTTTAGCCGAAATCCTAAACCAGCGAAGTCCTTTTTTTGGTAAAACTGCTCTAAACTCAATCTCCCAAGGCTTAATTTCTTTGCGTGCCTTAACCAAGGTTTGAAAAAACATTTCGCGGTCTTGCGGCAAGATTCTTTCGTAGATAATCAATTTTATATCATCTGTAAATTTATCTATCGCAAGTTCAAAAATTTCATCAACAGATCTGCTTACAAGAGGAAATGAATACTGATTATCTGCATCTATCACAAACTGAAAAATCAAGTCCGGAACTTCTGCAAGCAGCTTTTTGTAAAAATTATTAACTTCTAAGCAATCTTCACTATTAAAAAAATCAAAAACCATACGCCGTCATTTTAAGTAAATAATTACTTTATCAAAATCAAATTCAAAAGTCTTATTATTGCTTTTTATACTTTCTTTTTAACATTAAATCAAATACAATATATTAATTTTTGCTTAAAAACACAGGTTTCACGTAAAAAATTTATTTCCTTGGATGGAATGAATGCATCACTTCTTTCAAGAAACTTCGATCGAGATGTACATAAATTTCAGTTGTGGTAATAGACTCATGTCCCAGCATTAATTGAATCGACCTTAAATCGGCGCCATTTTCTAATAAATGTGTCGCAAAAGAATGACGTAATGTATGCGGACTAATTGTTTTACTCAACTTTATTTTTACAGCCAAGTCTTTTATTATTGTAAAAATCATAGCACGAGTAAGCTGATTCCCTCTACGATTTAAAAATAAAGTATCTTCAAAACCTTTTTTAATATTTAGATGCACCCGAATTTCATTTTGGTAAATCTCTATGTATTTTCGAGTTACTTTCCCTATTGGAACAAAACGTTCTTTATTTCCTTTCCCTGTAATCTTCACAAAACCTTCATCAAAAAACAAATCAGAAATTTTGAGTGAAACCAACTCCGAAACCCGAAGTCCGCAGCCGTACAAAGTTTCCAGCATAGCTCGGTTTCGCTCCCCTTCGTTACTGCTCAAATCTATAGCAGCAATTAAAGCATCAATTTCTTCCACAGACAATGTATCAGGTAATTTCCTGCCGGTTTTAGGACTCTCAATTAACTCTAAAGGGCTATCGTTTCTATAATCTTCAAAAACCAAATAATTAAAAAAGCTTTTCAAACCAGAAATAATTCTAGATTGAGATCTAGGGTTTACTTCCTTAGATACTGAATATATAAACTGCTGAATTGTTTCATCGGTAATTTTTAAAGGCGAAACATCAATTTGATTGGTTTCTAAAAAAAGGCACAAACGTTCTATATCAAAACTATAATTCTCAATTGTATTTTTAGACAATCCTCTTTCTATACGCAAATACGATTGGTAATCTTTTATGTAATTATTCCATTTCATACTTTACAAAGTAAAACATTTTTAACCATAAAAAAACCTTCCTAAAATCTAGAAAGGTTTTTTATAAAATATCGTTTTAAGATATTAGAATTTATAAGCTAAAGTCAATGCCAAAACGCTATTCTTTGGACTATCATAAAGCTCTTCCCAAGTTTCAGCATTATAATCTCCGATATTTGACAAACCTACGGTATAACGAAGCCCTACAGAAACATTTTCCGTAAAATTATATCCAGCTCCAAAATTAAATCCTGTATCTACAGATTTAAAACCATCTTTAGCATCGTGACCATCATTTTTAGCAGATACTAAAAACCCAATTTGTGGCCCCGCCTCTACAGTAAACTGTTTTGTAATATAAAACTTGGCTAAAACAGGTATATTAATATAGTTTAATTTGCTATCGATATCTAGATCATCAAGTTTAGCTCCCTGTGTAGAAAACAAAACCTCAGGTTGAATCGATAACCTCTCTATAACTTTAATTTCGGCAAAGCCTCCTACTTGAAAACCAACCAAAGATTTAGCATCCCAGTAATTTCCTCCAGCAAAAGTTGTAAGGTTAAGACCTCCTTTAACTCCGAATCTTGTTTTTTGCGCATTCGCAAATCCAAATACCATTACTGCTATAGCAGCTAAAATAATTCTTTTCATTACAATTTGTTTTTACGTTATATAGTTCAAATATAAAAATATTCTTCATAATTCTACGCTAGGAATTTAACAAATAAAATAGTAGCAAAAAACTAACCAATTAATTTAAAAGCAATTAAATCACACCACTCAACTATTATATCCATAAAAAAGCCCTCCTCAAAAGAGGAAGGCTTTTTAAAACTAACAAGATAATTTATTTAGAATTTATAGATTACTCCAAAACTTACATCTCTTAAGTCAGTACCAAAACCAAAGCTGTTACTTTTATCAGCACCATGACCTCCATTATTGTTTACACTATATTCTAAACCAGCCCAAGTTGCTTCGATAGCAAAATGATTTGATAAGAAATAACTTAAACCTAAACCTACATTTGTACCAATTTGATTAGTTTTAAAATCCCCTGATTTACTATTTGTAAAATCAAGACCAGCTTGACCAAAAACTGAGAACTGAGAAGCAGGAGTAAAATAGTATCTACCAAAAGCTCCAGCAGTAAACGCATTAGTTTTATCATCACCAATCTTATTTGAGCCAAAACCTAATTTTGCACCAATAGCAATGTTTTCAGATACAAAGTAACCTACTTTTGGCTCAATTTCAAATCCGCTAGCTTTAGCATCACCTGTTTTTGTAGAACCTACAGTTAAAGCTCCAGAGATAAAAGCATCTCCTTTAGCAAATCCACCAGTTTGTGCATTAGCAAATACAAAACCTAATACTGCAATAGCAGTTAAAATAACCTTTTTCATAATTTCTTTTTTTTAATTACAGTGTACAAAACTAAGATTATACTTATTAAAAAAAATCCACAACACGGTATTTTAGCAACAAAATAAGACAGAATTAGACTACAAATAAACAATTGATTTCCAAACAATTAGAAGAAAACACTAATACAAAAGCACTTAAAACTTAAAAAAAAGTGTGAATTTTAATAATTTTATAAAGCTTGATATAAAGCAATAAATTGAAAATAATGTAGTTTTGACTTAATAAATAACATATAAACACGAAACCCCTAAAAACATTTTTATGAAAAAAATACTTTTAGCCGCTGTATTGTTCTTAGCAACATCAGCAACCATTCAAGCACAATTATTAAAAGTGGGAGTAAAAGCCGGAGTTAACTTTGCAAGCCAAACTGGAGATGCAGGTCTTAATGGAGTAGCGTTTGACAAAGACGGAATTACAAGCTATCATGCTGGTCTTGTTGCAGAACTTAAATTACTAGAAAAATTCTCTATTCAACCAGAACTTTTATATTCTACGCAAGGAGCAACTTATAAATTTAAAGATGCTCAGGAAGACTTTAAAAATAAATTAGCTTATTTATCGATCCCTGTAATGGCAAAAATTTACATGACAAAATCATTAAGTTTAGAGGTTGGTCCACAGGCTTCTTTTCTATTAAGTCAAAAAAATGACGTAAGATTTGACGATGCTAATACATTTGATTTTGCTCTTAATGCAGGTTTAGGTTTAAAAATTACTGAAAGTATTTTTGTTCAAGGTCGTTACAGCCTAGGATTAACAGAAGCTTCTTCAAATGCAGATGTTAAAAATTCTGTAGTTCAACTTTCAGCAGGATTTATGTTCTAAAAAGAATATCACATAGTTTTACAAAAACCGTTCTATTAATTAGAACGGTTTTTTTATTTTTACACTCTAGTGAAATGTTTTCTAAGTAAAATGAAATTACTTCACTTATATAATTAAAATCAAATTATTTATGAAAATCTGCATTATCAACGGACCAAATTTAAATCTTTTAGGAAAGAGAGAACCTGAAGTTTACGGAAGTCAAACTTTTGAAGATTATTTTGAAACGTTGAAACAAAAATTTCCAAATGTTGAACTTTCTTATTACCAAAGTAATATCGAAGGAGAGCTGATTGGAAAAATTCAGGATGTTGGTTTTACTTTTGATGGAATTATTTTAAATGCCGGAGCATACACTCATACTTCTATAGGTTTAGGCGATGCGATGAAAGCGGTTACAACGCCAGTAATCGAAGTACATATTTCAAACACTTATGCTCGCGAAAGTTTCAGACATCAGTCTTATTTGTCTGGAAACGCAAAAGGAGTAATTTTAGGTTTTGGTCTAAAAAGTTACGATCTGGCGATTCAATCTTTCTTGTAAGTCTTTTTTTAACAATTTTTTAATAAGCTCGTTTTTAACTTATTCTATTTTTGTGAGAGAAACCACTCTCATGAAAAACTTTACTGTACTCGCCTTTTTAATTTTTTCAATTTCCAATTTTGCACAAATCAAAGGAACAATAACTGATCTAAAAGGAAATCCTTTGCCTTTTGTTTCTGTTTTTGAAGAGAATACTTATACCAGTACCACTTCAAATGAGCAGGGAAAATACCAGCTTAATGTAAAAGAAATTGGTAAAAATAAAATCACCTTTCAATATCTAGGTTTTAAAACCCAAAAACAAACCGTTGCTTCTAATTCTAAAAGCTTGATTTTAGATGTAAAAATGGAAGAAGAAAATTTTGAACTTAATGAGGTTGTAATTAATTCAAAAGACAACCCAGCAAATGCTATTATAAAAAGTGCTATTGCTAACAAAAAAAGTAATTCTGAAAAAACAGCTCGTTATACCGCTGATTTTTATTCGAAAGGAATGTTTAAAATAAAAGATCTTCCAAAGAAAATAATGGGGATGAAAGTCGATATCGGCGACGAAATGGCTTCAAATTTAGACTCGACCGGAACTGGTATTTTATATTTATCAGAAACTATATCTAAGATTTCTTTTGAAAAACCTGAAAAACTAAAAGAGAAAATCATTGCTTCGAAAGTTTCAGGAAATAACAAAGGATTCAGTTATAATACGGCGACTTTATCTACTTATGATTTCTATGATAACACATTAGAATTCAACATTAATCTTATTTCTCCTATTGCAGATAATGCTTTCAATTACTACAAATACAAACTCGAAGGAACGTTTTTTGACGATAACAATCAACAAATTAATAAAATAAAGGTAACGCCAAAACGTGATAAAGAACCTGTTTTTGAAGGCTTCATCTATATAGTCGATGATAGTTTTGCAATTTATGCTGTAGACTTAGACATAAAAGGCTATAGAATGAAAAACGAATTTACTGAAGTAATGAATCTAAAACAGAGTTTCAGTTATAATGTCAAAAATAAAATCTGGTCAAAAAACGCTCAAACTCTTTCTTTTAATGCTGGTGCTTTTGGCGTAAAGTTCTCTGGAAAATTCAATTACGTGTATTCGAATTATGAATTTCCTGCTTCTTTTCAAAAGAAAACTTTTGGAAATGAAATCGTAGCTTTTGAAGCTGATGCAAATAAAAAAGATGATGCTTTTTGGAATCAAATACGTCCAATTCCTTTGACGATTGAAGAAAGTAATGATTACATTAAAAAGGACAGTTTACAAACCATCAGAAAATCTCAAAAATACACTGATTCTGTTGACGCTAAAAACAATAAGTTCAAAATCTTTGATATTTTAATGGGTTATGATTATAAAAATACTTTCAAGAAATATTCTTTTGAATATAAAGGCTTATTGAATTTAAGTTCTTTAAGTTTTAATACCGTTCAAGGTTTTAATCTCGATTCGGGATTTTCATTTAAAAAATGGAATGAAGAAAAAGGAACTAGTACTTCTATAAGTACAACCTTTAACTATGGTTTTTCTGATGAACGTTTTCGTGTTACAGGTCAATTCAGCCATCGTTTTAACAACATAAACCATGCGGCAATCTGGGCTTCTGGAGGAACAAAAACTACGCAATTTAACAGTAGTGAACCTATCAGTAATATTGTCAATTCAATAAGTTCCTTGTTTTTCAAAGACAATTACATGAAATTGTACAACTTAGAATTTGCTCAAATTAATTACGGACAGGATGTTGCTAATGGAATAAACTTAAATGCAAAAATTGGCTACGAACAGCGAAAACCTCTTTTGAATACTACTGATTATTCTTTCTTTAAAAGAGATGATATTTACACGTCAAATAATCCGCTGGCACCAAACGATTTTATAACTCCTGCATTTGATCAGCATCATTTGTATAAAACAGCTTTGACTGCACGTATTAACTTTGGAAACAAATACATTTCGAGACCTGATGGACGATATAACATTAAAAATGAAAAATATCCAACTGTATTTTTAGCTTTTGAAAAAGCATTTGCGGCAAGCGAAAAAAAATATGAATTTGAAAGAGTCGGCGCCTCTGTTCAATATGATCTTTCTTTAAACAATAAAGGGGTTTTAGGAATGAACTTTAGAGCCGGTAAATTTTTCAATGCCGAAAATATCTCTTTTATAGATTACAGACATTTTAACGGAAATCAAACACATATTGGAACAAACGACCGATATTTGAATGTTTTTAATTTAATGCCATATTACACTAACAGTACAAACGACAGTTATTTTGAAATGCACTTAGAGCACAATGACATGGGTTTTGTGACCAATAAAATTCCGTTGATTAATTTATTAAAATCAACTATGAATCTAGGATTTCATACTCTGGCAATTCCCGACAGAAAACCTTATACTGAGTTTACAGTTGGTTTGGATAACCTAGGTTTTGGAAAATTCAAGATATTCAGAGTAGATTATGTACATTCTTATCAAGGAGGAATTCAGCAAAACGGAGTTGTCTTCGGGCTGAAGATTTTGAATGTGTTGGATTAAAAAAGGTTCTAAGATACTAAGGTTCTAAGATGCTGAGAAAAAACTTAGCATCTTAGAACCTTAGTCCCTTTCAATCTCAGAAATCAGTGATAATCATCTGGTTCGATATGAATCAGAACATTTCCTAATTGAGGTATTTTTTCTTTTAAGGTATCTTGCAATTTATGAGATAATTCGTGACCTTCCTTAACAGAGATTTTTGCTGATACTATAGCATGAAGATCAACATGATATTTCATTCCTGCTTTACGAATAAAACATTTCTCGGTTCCTAAGATTCCAACAACGGTTAATGATTTTATTCTAATTTCTTCGACTAAATCATCATTTAAATTCTCATCCATGATTTCACCTAATGCAGGCCTAAAAATTTTATAACTGTTGTAAAGTATAAAAAATGCAGCAAAAAGTGCCGCCCAGTCATCTGCAGATTCGTAACCTTTTCCCATAAACAGCGCAATCGAAATCCCAATAAATGCCGCTACAGAAGTAATGGCGTCACTGCGATGATGCCAAGCATCTGCCGCTAAAGACGAACTATTTGTTTGTTTACTGCGTTTCATTACTAATCGAAACGAATATTCTTTCCAAATAATAATGGCTCCCAAAACATACAAAGTCCATGATTTAGGCAAGGCATGCGGTGTTTGAATATTAGCAATGCTTTCGTAACCAATAATAGTTGCTGATGTAATTAAAAATCCAACAACCAAAAATGTAATTAAAGGTTCGGCACGACCATGACCATATGGATGATTTTCATCTGCAGGTTTATTAGAATACTTAATTCCGAATAAAACCAAACAAGACGAAAATATATCCGTTGTTGATTCGATCGCATCTGCAATCAAGGCATATGAATTGCCAAAAAAACCTGCGAGACCTTTTATAAGGGCCAGGCAGGTATTTCCAACTATACTAAAGATAGTAGCTTTTACAGCTTTTTGTTCGTTTGTCATTTAGACTATTTTTTTTCCATGAATTCACGAATTTAAATCTTCAAAGATTATCAAAATAATTCGTGAATTGCTTCGCCAGTTCGCTTTCGCTCGTGTCGTGGCTAACTTTTATTTACGCTCTCACGATTTTTGCTCCAATTGCTCTCAAACGCTCGTCGATACGCTCGTATCCGCGATCAATTTGTTCGATATTTTGAATTGTACTTGTTCCTTTTGCAGAAAGAGCTGCTATCAACAATGAGATTCCTGCACGAATATCAGGAGACGACATTGTTGTTGCTTTTAATTGAGATTCGAAATTATGTCCCATAACCACAGCTCTGTGCGGATCACATAACATAATTTTTGCTCCCATATCGATTAATTTATCAACGAAAAACAAACGGCTTTCGAACATTTTTTGATGAATTAAAACGTCTCCTTTTGCTTGTGTTGCCACAACTAAAACGATACTTAACAAGTCTGGCGTAAATCCTGGCCAAGGTGCATCGGCAATTGTTAAGATTGAACCATCGATATCTGTTTTTACTTCATATCCATCTTTGTGAGCAGGAATATAAATATCGTCATTGCGTTTTTCGATTGTAATTCCAAGTTTTCTGAATGTATTTGGAATCAAACCTAAATTTTCCCAGCTTACATTTTTAATCGTGATCTCGCTTTTTGTCATAGCTGCAAGACCAATCCAAGAACCAATCTCGATCATATCTGGTAAAATTCTATGCTCGCATCCGCCAAGGCTTTCAACACCTTCGATAGTCAATAAATTAGATCCAACACCAGTAATTTTAGCTCCCATCGAATTCAACATTTTACACAATTGCTGTAAATATGGTTCGCATGCTGCATTGTAAACTGTAGTTGTTCCTTTAGCTAAAACTGCAGCCATTACAATATTTGCAGTTCCTGTTACAGACGCCTCGTCTAATAACATATCTGTTCCAGTAAGACCTTCTGGAGCTTCTACTCCGTAAAAATGGTCTTCTCTGTTATATCTAAATTTTGCTCCAAGATTGATAAACCCTTCAAAGTGTGTATCTAATCTACGACGGCCAATTTTATCTCCACCTGGCTTAGGAATATATCCTTTTCCGAAACGAGCTAAAAGTGGACCAACAATCATAATAGAACCACGTAAAGCTCCGCCTTCTTTTTTGAAAGCTTCAGTTTCTAAATACCCAACATTAACCTCATCAGCTTGAAAAGTGATTGATCCCGGTTCGTTACGTTGAATTTTCACCCCTAAATTACCCAATAATGTGATTAATTTATTGATGTCTATAATATCAGGAATGTTATTAATTTTTACTTTCTCTCCTGTTAGAAGCACGGCACATAAAATTTGTAACGCCTCATTCTTTGCTCCTTGTGGAGTGATTTCTCCTTTTAAAGGAGTTCCTCCTTCGATTTTAAAAATTCCCATAGATTTCTTTTAGGTTCTCAGGTTCTGAGATTCTGAGGTTCTAAGCCAAAAGTTTTAGCATCTTAGTCCCTTAGCATCTTAGCCCCTTTTTTATTTCTGATTATTATTTTTTTGAAAGGTCTTTTGTTTACCTCCTTTATTGTTTTTGTTGTTTTGAATTTTTGGCTGTCCGGCTGGTGTAATCTTATTTGAAACACGTTTATTAGTACGCATCAAATCTGTTGTGTTCAACAATTCTTCTGTACTGTGAAGCAGGTTTATTTTTCCTCCTGACAATTCATACAAATGCTCAAAAATCACATCATCTTTTACAGTGTCTTTGTTCCAGCTCAAAAATGATTTTTTCATGTGGTTGGCAATTACCATGACCAATGCATTTTTCATTTCGCCTTCCTCCCATTTATTGGCTACATCAATCATATATTTGATGTTGTTTCCATAAAATCTGTATTTCGGGAAGTTTTGCGGATATTGCAAAACATCTGGTTTTAACTGCAATACATCTCTTGATGGAATTGGATACGGAGATTCTACATTCAATTTAAAATCAGACATAATAAAAAGCTGATCCCATAATTTATGCTGAAAATCCGGCACATCACGCAAATGAGGGTTTAAGCTTCCCATAACCTGAATGATATATTTCGCTGCTTTGTTGCGCGTTTCATCATCTTCAATTGCAGTAGCCTGATCAATCAATTTTTGTAAATGACGACCATATTCTGGAATAATTAATCGTTGTCTTTCAGAATTGTATTCTAAATTAAAAACAACATCATTCGCGACTTCTTTTTTATATTTTTCGTTCATAAGTTATAATGAAACTATACCTTCTATTGTAGAAACTTCTTTGTATTTTACAATTACAGCATCAGAACTGTGCATCGTAACATCTACAGAAACACTGGTAAACTTACCTGTTTTAGATTTTGTTGTTTTAATAACGGCGCCCATATCATCAAAAGCTTTTTCGACACGCTCAACATTGTCTGCTACAGTTGGCACAATAAATTTATACAAATATTCTGCAGGCCAAGTATTTGCGTTATCAAGTTCTACTTTTAATCTTTCGTAAAATTCGGCTGTTTTTTTTTCTTTATCGTTCTCCATTTGTAATTAAAAATAAACGCAAATATACGATTTTTGAATTTAGAATTTTGAGTTTAAATTTTAGATTTTTTCTATTGAAAAGACAACTGTTTTTTTGCCAGGATTTTCACTAATTTACACTGATTACATCCTTATAAATATCTGCATGGATTTTGTTCGCCTTTGATTCATTTTAAAATTAAAATTTGTGAAAGTTCGTAAAATTCGCGGCAAACCTTTATATTTGAAATACTTCGCAACTCTACTCCCGATAAGTATCGGAATTGCGAAATTAAAACACATTGCAATGAAAAAAATCATTTTATTCCTTTTTACAATCTTCGCTTTTCATAACACTCAAGCACAAGAAATCAAAACCTTAACTTATTTTCAGAATGACACTTTAAAACTTGATTTAGATTTATATCTCCCAAAGAAAAAAGCAAATGAAAAAACTCCTGTAATTCTGTTTGCATTTGGCGGCGGATTTTCTGGCGGTGAACGCACAAGCGAAAAAGACTTTGGAATGTTTATGGCTAAAAACGGCTACGCAGTTGCGAGCATTTCATACAGTTTATATATGAAAGGAAAAGATTTTGGATGCAAAGGTGTTTTAACCGAAAAAATAAAAGCAATTCAAATTGGGGTGAGCGATATGTGGCAGGCAACTTCTTATTTAATTGAAAATGCCGAGAAATATAATCTTGATACTTCAAAAATCTTTATTTCTGGAATTAGTGCCGGTGCCGAAATTGGTTTTCATGCGTCGTTTTGGGATTATAAACTTATGAATTTATACAAACGTAATTTGCCCGAAAACTTTAAATATGCAGGTTTCATTGGTGGTTCAGGCGCAATTCAGGATATTAATTTGATTACCAAAGAAAAAGCAATTCCGATGTTATTGGCCCACGGAAGCAATGACGACACGGTTCCTTACAACGCAGGTTCGCACCGTTCGTGCCCAACAAATGCTTCGGGCTGGCTGATTTTGTTTGGATCTTACGCAGTTTACAATCATATGCAGGATTTACATAAAGACATTGAACTGATTACTTTTTGCGGCGGCGGACATGAATTCTCGGGTTACCTTTTTCATGAAGGACAGCAATATGTTTTAGATTTTGTAAATGATGTTTTGAACGGCAAAAAGTTTCAATCGCATTTGATTATACCTTCAAATAAAAAAGAAAAAGGTTCAAGAAAGTATTTATTTTGTGAGTAAATATTTGGCTGAAGTCAAAATTCTGAACACTATAAAATCCATTGATTAAAACCAACGGCAATTCCAATAAAAATTGCTCCAGCGGAGCAGAATCTTTACAGCAAATTCAATTTCTCTCCTATCAAAAGCTCCAGCGGAGCGACATATAAACTATTAAAAAACATGTCGCTCCGCTGGAGCTTTTATTTATTTCGTATATTTTTTTCTATAAATATGCCGTCCCGCTGGGACTTTCTCCTTTTATAAAATTATTATTTTTTTAGAGTTCCAAAAACAAAACCATTTCTCCTATCCAACCCTGATGGAAGTGAAAATCCTTTTGCTTTTTCCTTTAAAAAGCAAAAGATTGAAGCGGACAGCAGGAACCCATATCTCCAAAAAATGCCAAATCTTTCGCTTCGCGTAAATATTCTTTTTAATTACGAATAAGTTTAGGTAAATTTGCGCTTTATTTTTAGAATAGTGCAAAAACAAATTATAGTCCTTATTGGAGGTCCTGGTACAGGAAAATCTACACTTATAAACGAATTAGTCGCTCGCGGCTATTGCTGTTACCCCGAAATTTCTAGAGAAGTTACACTCGAAGCTCAAAAAAGAGGTATCGAACAATTGTTCTTAGAACAACCTTTATTATTCAGCGAAATGCTCTTGGAAGGACGTGTTAAACAATACGAAAATGCAAAAAAGGAGACTGATACTGTAGTTTTTATTGATCGCGGAATTCCTGATGTTACAGCCTATATGGACTATATTGGCGATGAATACCCTGAGCATTTTGCAAAAGCTTGCGAAGATTATAAATATTCTAAAACTTTTATTTTACCGCCTTGGGAAGAAATTTATCAGAGCGACACTGAGCGTTATGAGAATTTTGAACAGGCACTAACAATTCAGAACCACTTAATCGAAACGTATAAAAAATACGGATATGATTTAATTGAAGTTCCTAAAGATACGGTTGAAAACAGAATTCTTTATATATTAGATAAAATTTAGCGGCGGGTTTAAAGTTGCAAAACTAGAAACTGATTTCTAAATTTTTAACTTTAACACTTTGGCCATGCAGGAAGCACAAGATATTCTTTTAAAATACTGGAAACACGAAAGTTTCAGACCGCTGCAAAAAGAAATTATTGATTCGGTTTTAGAAGGTCATGATACTTTTGCACTGCTGCCAACTGGAGGTGGAAAATCAATTTGTTTTCAGGTTCCAACTATGATGCGCGAAGGAATCTGCTTGGTTATTTCACCATTGATTGCTTTGATGAAAGACCAAGTAGCGAATCTTCAAAAAAGAGAAATTAAAGCAATTGCTCTTACGGGCGGAATTCATACGGAAGAAATTATTGATCTTCTAGACAACTGCCAGTTTGGAAATTACAAATTTCTTTATCTTTCGCCGGAGCGTTTACAATCAGACTGGATATTAGAGCGCATCAAAAATCTTCCCATAAGTTTTATCGCCATTGATGAAGCGCATTGTGTTTCGCAATGGGGACATGATTTTAGACCGGCTTATTTAAAAATTTCTGAACTCAAAAAACACTTTCCTAAAATTCCTTTTTTAGCTCTGACTGCAACTGCAACACCAAGAGTTGTTGAAGATATTAAAACTGAATTAGGATTAAAGGACACCAAACTTTTTCAACAGTCTTTTGAAAGAAAGAATATCGCATACATGGTTTTTGAAGTTGAAGACAAACTGTATCGTGTTGAGCAAATTTTAAAGAAAAATCCACAGCCTTCTATTATATATGTACGAAATAGAAAATCGTGTTTAAATATCTCAACACAATTACAATCGCTGGGTTTTAGAGCTACTTATTATCACGGAGGTCTTTCGACAAAAGAAAAAGATAAAAATATGCAGTTGTGGATGTCGGAACAAGCACAAGTTATTGTTGCCACAAATGCGTTTGGAATGGGAATTGACAAAGACAATGTAAAAACGGTCATTCATACGCAATTGCCAGAAAATCTAGAAAATTATTATCAGGAATCTGGAAGAGCGGGGCGAAATGGCGAAAAAGCCTTTTCGGTTTTATTATACAATAATTCAGATGCGAACCAAACTGAACAACAGTTTTTAAGTATTCTGCCTGACAAAAAATTCCTAAAAACGATGTATGTCAAACTCTGCAACTATTTTCAAATAGCTTACGGCGAAGGCTTAGACGATACTTTCTCTTTTAAACTGAATCACTTTTGCAACAAATATGACTTCCCTACTTTAAAAACATATAATGCGTTACAGTTTTTAAATCAACAGGGAATCATTACAATGTCTCAAGAATTTTCAGAGAAGGTTACAATGCAGTTTTTAATTGAATCAAAAGAAGTTATTCGATACACAAGTTTAAATCAGAAAGACGAAGAAATTATTTTGGCAATTTTGAGAACTTATCCAGGAGTTCACGAAATGAAAACACCGATTAATCTTTCCCTGATTGCAAAAAAATCAAATCATACTGAAGAACAGGTTACTTCTCTTTTAGAAAAATTGAGAGAGAAAGAGATTATCGAATATAAATCTAAAAATAACGATGCTACTATATTATTCAATGAAGTTCGCGAAGATGATTTGACTATAAATAGGGTTTCAAAGTATCTGGAAAAACAAAATCAACTTAAACAAGAACAGCTTTCATCTGTTCTATATTATATAAAGGAAAACAAAACCTGCAAAAACAGATTGGTTTTGGATTATTTTGGAGAAGAAACTAATTCGAATTGCGGGGTTTGCTCCTATTGTATTACGCAAAAAGGAAAAATCACGGAGGCCGATTCTATTGCTGACAAAATCCTGTCTTTATTAAAAACAGCATCTTTGACTTCGCGAGAAATTCAAAATCAGATAAAACTAGATGCATCAGATATAATACTTGTTCTTCAAGAATTATTAGAAAACAATCATATCGTTATATTAGCGAACAATAAATACACTTTAAAATCATAATGGAAAAATTACGAATTATATTTATGGGAACGCCAGAGTTTGCTGTTGGCATTCTAGATACTATTATAAAAAACAATTACGACGTTGTGGGCGTTATCACAGCTGCAGATAAACCGGCCGGCCGCGGACAAAAAATAAAATATTCGGCAGTAAAAGAATATGCATTGGCAAACAATCTCACTTTGTTGCAGCCAACTAATTTAAAAGACGAAAGTTTTTTAACCGAATTAAAAGCTTTAAATGCTAATTTACAAATAGTAGTTGCCTTTAGAATGCTGCCAAGAGTAGTTTGGGAAATGCCAAGTTTAGGAACTTTTAATCTTCATGCTTCCTTACTTCCAAATTATAGAGGCGCAGCACCTATTAACTGGGCAATTATTAATGGAGAAACAAAAACTGGAGTTACAACTTTCTTTATTGATGACAAGATCGATACCGGAGCTATGATTTTAAATTCGGAAATCGCTATTGAGCCAGAAGAAAATGCTGGACAATTGCACGATCGATTAATGTTACTAGGAAGCCAAACTGTAATTGACACTTTAAAAGTTATTGAAAACGGGAATGTTACCACAACAATTCAGGAAGACAATGACGAAATAAAAACAGCATACAAGCTAAATAAGGAGAATTGTAAAATTGACTGGAGGAAATCTGGAACTGAGATCAATAATTTAATTCGAGGATTAAGTCCATATCCAGCTGCGTGGTGTTTTTTGAAGGATAAAAACGAAGAATTAAGCATCAAAATATACGAAGCTAAACTAACTGTAGAAGCACATTCATATGAAATTGGAAGTTTAATCAGCAGCAAAAAAGAAATCAAAATTGCAATTAAAGAAGGGTTCATTCAGCTTTTGAGTTTACAATTACCCGGAAAAAAGCGAATGCAAGTAGCAGAATTATTAAATGGAATAACTTTTTCTGATAGCGCAAAGGTCTATTAACATCAGTAAAACAGGGGTTTGTACCTGTTTTTGATCGATAAACAACACCCTTTATGAACAAAAAAAGCAAGTTATCAACAATTCTAGCTAAAATTAAAGAAAACACTTGCACGCAACGGATTTCCTACTAAATTTGTGTATTAACAATTTTTTTTAACCAACAATTAATAACTAATTATTATGAACAAATCAGAATTAATCGATGCTATCGCTGCTGATGCAGGAATTACAAAAGCTGCGGCTAAATTAGCTTTAGAGTCATTTTTAGGAAATGTAGGATCTACTTTGAAAAAAGGCGGAAGAATTTCATTAGTAGGTTTTGGATCTTGGTCAGTATCTGCGAGAGCTGCTAGAGACGGTAGAAACCCTCAAACAGGAAAAACTATCAAAATTGCTGCAAAAAATGTAGTAAAATTTAAAGCTGGTGCTGAATTAGAAGGAGCAGTGAACTAATAAGAAAGTTCTCTAATCTAAATAATATAATTAAAACCCTCCTCGTGGAGGGTTTTTTTATGCGGTTTAACGATTTTATTTGTGATTTTAATTTTTTTATGAGTAAATTTAATAAAAATTGTAGCCGTATGATTTCAGAAAAATTAAAAAAAGGACACCTGCTTATTGCCGAGCCTTCAATAATTGGAGATTTATCTTTTAACAGATCGGTAATTTTATTAGCAGACCATAACAAAGAAGGATCAATAGGATTTATCATTAATAAACCGTTAAAATACACGATTAATGATCTTATCCCAGAAATTGATGCGACCTTCAAAATATATAATGGAGGCCCAGTTGAGCAAGACAATTTGTACTTCATTCACAATATTCCTGAGTTAATCCCGAATAGTGTCGAGATTTCTAATGGAATATACTGGGGAGGTGATTTTGAATCGACCAAAGACTTAATAAACAATGGATCAATCAACAAAAACAATATCCGTTTTTTCTTAGGCTATACCGGTTGGGACGAAAATCAGCTTGAGAATGAAATGCAGGGAAACTCCTGGATTATTGCTGATAATAATTACAAAAATAAAATTATTGGAAAGTCGACCACTCACTTTTGGAAAGAACAAATTATTGAGCTTGGCGGCGACTATCTCATTTGGTCAAATGCACCTGAAAACCCATATCTGAATTAGTTTTCAGATATGGATTCATTTAGTTTTTGCACTAGCAAATAAGCCAAATTACTTGTAAATTCTTTTTTTCGATATTTAGTTATCGGTTGTATTCCCGTGATTACATTTGTGAGAAATAATTCATCTGCTTTTTGAAGATCAAATGGCGAGATTATTTCCTCAGTTATTTCTATGCCCTCAATTTTTTTAGCTAAAGCTAAAATCTGTTTACGCATAATTCCATTTAAACAACCTTCAGAAACTGGCGGTGTAATAAGTTTTTTACCTACAAGCATAAACAAATTTCCTTGCAAAGCTTCGACAACATTTTTAGCATCATTTAGTAAAATGCAATTTGCAAGTCCGTTTTCATGTGCAAAAATACTTCCCGTAACATTAATCATTTTATTAGTCGTTTTAATCGACGATAATAACTGCTTTGTTATATAGAAGTCTTTATACAAATCAACTTCATATTCAGCGGTATTTAAAGCATACAAAGTGCTTTCGAGTGCAACTGCGTGAATCAAAAAAGAAACTTCATTGCTTTTTGGAAGATACAGACCGCCATCTTTTCTAAAAACGGTAATTCGAGCTCTTGCAGATGCAGAAATATTCTTTTCTTTAAGCAGATTTAAAATTTGCTCTTCGAAATATTCCATTGTAAAGTTCATTGGAATTTCCATTCTCACCACTCGCATTGAAGCCATTAATCTAAAATAGTGATCTTCAAGAAACAAGATTTTATTATTGATTATTTTTACGGTTTCAAAAACGCCGTCTCCATATAAAAAAGCACGATTTTGAGTTAAGATATTTTCTTCTAGTGCTATGTTTCCGTTAAAATTGATCATAAAAAAACCCTGAATTTTGTTCAGGGCAAATATAAGGCATAAAATAGACTTTTACTAAACAGATCCTATAAGATGTTTCAAATCTGAGATTTGATTCTCCCACAATTGTTTAGCTTCTCCTACTTCTTCTTTTTCAGCGAAATCAACTACCATTAATGACACATCTTTAGTCAATTCATCAACTAAAATATGCAGTTCAAAAAAGTACTCAGTATCCTTACTGCTTTCATCAACCCATTTAAATTTTACTTTTTCACCTGTTTTTTTTGAAGCTAATCGCGCTTTTTCCTGCGAATCATTCCAAATGAAAGTGAAAAACTCACCTCTTGAATTAACATTATCAGCAAACCATTCTGATAAACCTGACGGCGTTGATATATATTGATACAATAATTGCGGCGAAGAATTGATCGGAAACTCGATCTCGTAACGTATTTTTGGATCCATGTGCTACTTTTAATTTTTTCGAAATATAAGAATATATGTTCAAAAACAATGCATTTTTAAAAATATTTTTTTTTCTTCATTTTATGCTTGTACGCTTTAATATTATTTCTATCTTTGCACCCGCAATCAGGAATTCATGATAGCAGTCCAGGCGAGGTAGCTCAGTTGGTTAGAGCGCAGGATTCATAACCCTGAGGTCACGGGTTCAACTCCCGTCCTCGCTACAGGTAAAAAGGCATCACTTAAAAGTGATGTCTTTTTTTTATTTACAGTGATTATTTATGGCAAAATTTGTAACTTACATTTTATAATTATCGCTAAAACAGCTTTTTAAAAACTAAGTAATTCATTAAAAATCATGGATATAGTAAAATTTAAAATCACATCAAAAACGATAAAGGTAGAAGTACGCAATTCGAATAATTATGTTTTTAATTTCAATACTGCTTTAGAAATTGAAAAAGAAGACAAAGATGTTTTATTAAAGCTATACAATGCATTAGATCTTCTTTTTAAGAAAGAAGCCGTGAGCGAGGTAAAAAATTACATTTCGCCTAATCAGACGAATATACTTGACCAAATTTCTGCTGTTGATAATTTAGAGCAGGAAAAATAATCAACTCTTTTTAGATTTAAATAATTTGAGGGTTAAAGAAGAAGAACTTCTTTAACCCTCAAATTATTTAAAACAAAATTCTTCTCTTCTTTTACACCCACACAACACTAACATTCAGTCAATTACATTTTACTCTTTTATTAGCTGTAAAAACAAAAAACAACATTTTTAATAAAAATTTAAGCTCTTTTCTTTTACAAAATCATTAACTTGTTGTAAAATTTAAAACTACACTAGTTTTAACCTTATTTTAAGCAGGCCATTTTCCATCATTTTATCCCTAAATTCAAGTATATGTTAACAGGATTTGCGGTCTGCCACATGCAGTTATTTTATTTTAATTAAAAAAGAATAAATCTATGCGAGTTTCTGTAATCCGAAAAAACATAAAATTTATCCCCGATTCAAAAAGAGTTGTTGCACGCTATTTCATGAATGGCGAAGAACGAACGCAGCAAATGGTTGCTAGAATAATGACGCTTAATGAAAAGCAGGTTTTAGAGACTCTAGAACAGACTCTTCGCGAATTTGCAAGACGCCATCGAAACATCTCATCTATTTTCATTAAACATTGTGAAAAAATAAGCCCCATTATAGAAGCGATGCAAATTGACTACGAAGGAATGTCTCTGGATCGAAAAATGCTTATTGGCTCGTATTGCACAATGGAATATGCGATCGAATCTGCAGCTATTTTCAACCCTTCTATTGTAGAAGATTTTGATCAATCTGGTTTAGAGGCAGGTGAAAAACGTGTTATCATTTCTTTTCGCGCAACAGGCGAAGGTCATATATCGTCAATTGTTTTTAGAAGAGGAATATTGGACAAGCACAATAATCTGCAGATCATGAAAATTGGTCACAATATTGACAAAGCCGAAATTGAACACAAAACTTTATTTAATAAAGAACGTTTCTTGACTAAGCTGTATGAAATGCATACTAAAGACAAATATATTGTTCAAATTATGCAGGATTTACCAGATGAGTTTGAGTTTGCTATTTTAAAAAATATGCTGAATACTGCTTTAAGCGATCCATCTATTCGGGAGGAAAGAAGAACGGCACTTGAAGAAATACTCTGGCTTGCCAATTCATTTTATGATCTGCAATTTAAACACGATTCTGATATTACAGAGCGTGTTATATTTCCGATTTCTGATTCTGAAAGTCGTGGCATTGAAGATGCTCGTTTTGTTCGTTTTATTGATGACGACGATTCTGTACGCATCATGGCGACTTATACGGCTTATAATGGTCATACTATTTTACCCAAACTTATTTCTACTGAAGATTTTTACAGTTTTAGAGTAATGCCTTTGAATGGTGAAGGTGCTCAAAACAAAAATCTTGCTTTATTTCCACGAAAAATAAAAGGAAAATTTGCAATGCTTGCCAGAATAGATGGCGTAAACAACTACATTATGTATTCTGACAGAGTGACGCAATGGAACAAAACTATTCTCCTTCAAGAGCCTCGTTATACTTGGGAATTTACACAAATCGGAAATTGCGGCTCACCTTTATGGACTGAGGAAGGATGGCTTATTATCACTCACGGTGTTGGCACTATGAGACGTTACTGCATTGGCGCTTCGTTGTTTGATCTTGATGATCCGTCTAAAGAAATCGGAAGGCTTGCAGAACCGTTGCTTTCTCCGCTTGAAGACGAAAGAGAAGGCTATGTTCCTAATGTTGTATACTCTTGCGGCGCAATCATTCACAACAACAGCCTTATATTACCTTATGCTGTTTCTGATTATTCTTCTACTTATGCAGTTGTTGATCTTGTTGAATTATTGAGTGCTTTAAAGAAAAGTAAACAATAATTACAGAAACAGAAATCGCATAGAATTAGAAATAAATCTAAAAATATAATTTGGAAGAAAATAATCTTAAAAAAGTTTTTCTTTATTTTGACCCGCGTTATAACAAAACGATAATCTTCATCTTTTAAATTTTAAAATAAAGTCCAATGAAATTAGACCAAATTCTGGATAACATTCTTCCTATACCAGAAACTTCAAAACGGCTTCTTCAAGATTGTATTGAAGAAAAAAGTTATTCTAAAGGTCATATTTTATTGAGAGCTGATAAAATCGAGACTACTATTTATTTTATCAAAAAGGGAATTGCACGAGCATATTCTAATCAGAATGACAATGAAGTAACGTTTTGGTTTGGCAAAGAGGGCGACACTATTTTATCTATGAAAAGCTATGTTGTTTATCAAAAGGGATATGAAGATGTTGAGCTATTGGAAGATTGTGAACTATACGAATTGAAATCAAATAAACTGCAAAAGCTTTTTGAAATTGATATTCATATTGCAAACTGGGGCAGAAAATTTGCGGAAAAAGAACTTGTAAAAACAGAAGAACGTCTTATATCACACCAATTTCGAAGTGCAACTGAACGGTATTTGGAGCTTTTGCAAAATAATCCGCAATTAATTCAACGTGTGCAATTAGGTTATATTGCTTCCTATCTTGGCATTTCTCAAGTCAGCTTGAGCAGAATCCGCGCTGAAATTAAATAATTTTTATTTTTTAACATTTGTTAAAATCTCTCTGACTTCCTTTTCTAATCTTTGCACAAAAAAAGATATGAATTGGATTGTTTTAATTATTGCGGGATTATTTGAAGTTGCTTTTGCTACCTGTTTAGGAAAAGCTAAAGAATCAACTGGAAATGAAATGTATTTATGGTATACAGGTTTCTTGATTTCTCTTACAATCAGTATGGCACTTCTGATAAAAGCAACACAAACTTTACCAATAGGTACGGCTTATGCGGTATGGACTGGTATTGGCGCGGTGGGAACTGTTTTGGTTGGGATTTTAGTTTTTAAAGATCCTGCTAACTTCTGGCGACTTTTCTTTATCACTACCCTTATTGGATCAATTATTGGATTGAAATCATTATCACATTAATAAAATGATCCCCAACATTTTTAAGAACTGCTTACAGCTTTTTCTATTTAAAACTTAATTGTTAGACTAAGCTGTTTGCCGTTTGTTTTCGAATTGCTTTTGCCTTTTTAACTTTTACTACATTAAGATAAACTATAGATCCAAGCATCACGGCTATACCTATTATCTGCAAAAAAGTAACTTTTTCTCCTAAAATAATATGTGCACAAAAAACAGCAGCAGGCAATTCTAAAGTCAGTAAGACAGAACTTAAACCGGCTCCAATTTTTGGCATTCCCACAGAAAAACAAATTGGCGGAATCACTGTTCCAAAAATGGCTAAAAAAGTTCCCCATTGCAGTAATCCAAAATCTAAATGTGTGCTTGTAACAATCGCTTCGCAGTTGATTAAAAAGATTATCATTGCCGACCCGCTTGTCATTAAAGCACTTTTTTCGAACATTGGCGTTTCTTTTCCTATTTTACTAGTAAACACAATATAAAGTGTATAAAGCAATGCTGACAATAAACTTAGCAAAATACCAATAATTGAAATATTAGAATTCCCCAGATCTAAAAGGTTACCAGCTAAAACAGTTCCTAAGATTACAAAAACGGCACACCAAACCTCAACAGCATTTGGTTTTTTCTTAAAAAAGATCCACTCAACGGCAATGCTCAGCCAAGTGATCTGCATTAGCAAAACAATTGCCAATGAAGCCGGGATATATGCTACAGAAAGATAATAAGTATAAGTCGAGGTTCCCATTGAGGTTCCTGCCAAGAGTAATTTCCAATTTGGAGTAATTTTTTTTCTGTTTTTTATACTTTTAAAAACTACTATTGTCCACAAAATCAAAGTCCCCATTAAAGCCTGAGTCAATGTGACTTCTCCAGCGGTATAGCCCTGTCCGTAGGCAATTTTAGCAAATGATGAAAGCATTCCAAAACTTAATGCTCCCAATGCTACAACGATTATATATTTATTCATCTTTACAACTAAAAATCTATTTTTTGTCCAAACAAAAGTATACAACAGCGAACAATAATCCATATTAGCAAAGTAAATATGTATTTTATTCTTAAAAAATATCAAATAATCATTTTTTATTCTAAATTAGAATATTTTTTATTATCTAACTGGAAAAAATCCGATGCAAGAATTAAACAAACAAGAAATTGAGTTATTAAGAATCCTTCAAAAAAATGCAAAATTTGACATTACGGATCTAACTGAGAAATTAAACATGTCGAGAACTTCTGTTTATGACCGAATAAAAAAACTGGAGAACGAAGGTTATATAAAAGATTATGTTGCGATAATTGATCCGAAAAAAGTAGGATTGAATTTTACCGTAATTATAAATGTTTCACTAAATAGTCAGCGTCTTGAACTTGTAGAAGAATTTACTAAACAGGTAGCTGCTCTTGAAGAAGTGGTTGAAGGATATATAACTGGAGGAATTTTTGATTATGTTTTAAAAGTGGTTGTAAAAGATCCTGAAGCTTTTAATGATTTTATTCGAAAACTTTCGGTAATTCCGAATATCAGTAAAGTGCAGAGTTCGTTTGTGATGAATTACATAAAGCAGTCGACAAATTTGCATTTTTAATCTAATAAAATCTTATCTGCTTAAAAATTTTACTTTGTCTTAAACACAGCACTGTAAAGCTTGCTTTAGGCTCTTAATAAAAACCTTACAATACTCTAAAAAATGCGTTAAAATAGACTGTGGAGAAGAATTTTTCTTCATAAAAAAATATATTTGTCTAAAACATTATTGACCTTTTTTTAGAAGCAAAAAAACATTAGTATGGATAATGAAAAATTTATTTTCTGCCTTGAAGGCGTTCAGGATGTAGATAACATTACAGCAACTGATGTGGTCAAAAATCTTGAAGAAATTGCTTTTGACCAAGGTATTGCCAGCATATACAAAACCTGCGATACAATAGAAAGTCTAGAAGAAAGCCTAAATACATTACTGTATGATGATCATAATTTTAAGGATTATGAAATTATTTATCTGGTAATGCCTGGTCAGGAAAACAATATCTGTCTTCATGATTATTACTACAGCTTAGAAGAAATAGCAGAACTTTTTGAAGGAAAAATGAAAGGAAAAATTATTCATTTTGCCAATAAAAAAAGATTGGATCTTAATGATGATGAAGCGCAATATTTTCTTGATATTACTGGTGCTCGTGCCATCTCGGGCTATGGTTCTTCTTATAATAAAATTGCCAGCTGCAGTACTATTGACAAGGCTTTTTTCAGTTTATATCAAGAAAACGACGATCTTACTGAAGTGGTCGAAGATTTATACCAAAAACACTATGCACTTTGCAAATTACTAGATTTTAGATTGTATTATTAAGTATGAAAACAAAGGCAGGTGAAAATGTAAAAACATACGAAGCAAAGGGGTTTAGAGAGAAATTTTTAGGCGAGGATAATCCGATGCATGTTCTTTTCAGATCAAACTCGGATCATTTTTTCTGTTTAAAAATGGAAGAAATGATGCGTTTGCGGTATCCTGTTCCACCTTCCAAACACAGCTGTCATACTTTAATTTTTGTAAGCTCCGGCTCGCATATTATGAAGTCGGGATACGAAGAATACCAAACGGTTTCTAATGAAATTATTGTCGTTCCTGCGGGTCAAGTTTTTTCAATAAAAAACATCAATAATGCGCATAATGGCTATATCTGCCAATTTCATCCTGATATTTTAATTGGTAAATACGGCAATCGGGAAATGTTGAATGATTTTGATTTTTTGAAAATTTCCGGCAACCCTAAAGTTACTTTGACTCCAGAGGATGTACCTGATATCGAGACCATTTTAAACCGACTTCAAAAAGAATATTCTGAAACGACAACCGCAAATTTAAATATTGTACAGTCGTATTTAATTGCCTTGTTTCATGAAATGAACAAAAATTCGATTAAAGTTTCCAAAAACATTTCGGCTGCTGAGATTATTACAAATAAGTTCAAGGAACTGATTCACCAAAACATTAAAACACAGCATTTGGTTCATTATTATGCATCATTGCTTAATGTTACTCCAAACCATTTAAACAAATCAGTAAAAACTGTTACAGGCAAATCTGCAGCCAAATGGATTGATGAAACCATATTGCTTGAGGCTAAATATCTGCTTTTTCAAACGACACTTTCTGTAAGTGAAATCGCTATACAAGTAGGTCACGAAGACCAATCGTACTTTAGTCGTTTCTTTAAAAAACATGAAGGAATTACACCTATTCAATACCGAAAAATGATTGATAAGTCCTAATTATTGATTATTGAATCCTATTAAACACGGTTGCTTTTTTCAGAAATTTGCCTCTTCAAAAAATGCAAATTATGATTTATGTATTTAAAACTTCTGTAGACAGCGCTTCAAAATTTGAGTCGGCTTCTGCATTGCTTCACGAATTGCTGCCTGATACTTTATGGAATTTTGACCTAGAAGACTGTGATAATATTTTGAGAATTGACAGCGAACTCGACATTCCCAATTTGATTCTTAATAATGCTGTTTTTGACTGCATTGAATTAGAATAAAACTTAAATCTTTATAACGCCTTCACTTATTTTATGGAATCTAAATTATACCAAAACCGAACTTTTGATACTGTCGATTACTCTGATCAAAGTTTATCGAATACTGAATTTGTAAACTGCGAATTCATCAATTGCAACTTTTCTAAAAGCGATTTAAGTCATAATGATTTTCTGGATTCTACTTTTAAAAACTGTAATCTTTCGCTGGCGATTCTTAAAAATACGGGATTAAAAAACATCAATTTCATTGGCTGTAAATTAATGGGATTGGATTTTAGCGCCAGCAACAGCTTTTTGTTTTCAATGAATTTTCAAGATTGTCTTTTAGATTATTCGACTTTCATTTACAAAAAACTAAAGAAAACTAATTTCGTTGACTGCTCGCTTAAAGATGTCGATTTCTCAAATACCGATTTGTCTTTGTCTCTTTTTAAAAATTGTGATCTAGCCAATGCTACTTTTCAGGATTGCATTTTAGAAAAAACAGATTTCAGAACGTCTAAGAATTATGCTTTTGATCCATCTGAAAATAAGATCAAAAAAACTAAAGTTTCGCACGCTGCGCTTGCCGGATTATTAGAAAAATTTGATTTGGAAATTGAATAATTTTTCGTCATTTATGCATATATCATTGTCTAAATAAAAAAAGGGATGCTAAATAAAATCGCATCCCTTTTCTAACTAAAACTTAAATACAAACTAAGGTCTCCAACGTGGATCTCCTATTTTATTATCAATTAATGTTTGATTCTTAACTGTAAAATTCCCTGTTGCCGCACTTGTAAATTGCGGGTCTAACGTTGTGTATGTTGCAGATTTATCAACCGTTATTGCTGCTGCTCCAACTGTATACAACAAACTAGCATTAAAGTAGTTATTTGATGCAAACGTTGGCGGAGCTGTAGGCGTCGTTGTTCCGTTTTGGTTTGAATAAATTGCTGTTGTTCCTGCAATTATTGTATTTTTCACCGTAGAAGTATTCGCTCCAAATCGAAGATATAAAATTCTTTTTGATGCTACATTACTTGAAACATTATACAACGTACTGCTGTCGATTAATACATTTGACGTTAAACCTGTACCTGTTAATCCAGCATTATCGACACGAATAAATTCACGTCCGATTGAACAAGAGTCAAATGTGCTGTTTTTAACTACTACACTTGCCACATATGTATTTCTAAAATCTATTGTTTCAGCTTGCTGGTTGGTACTTACGTTTTTAATTATACTATTCTCTACTGTAAACGAAGCTACTTTTGCTGCATTAACACTTCCGTAAACTAAAGCTCTTAGATAATCATGAACATAACAACCGCTTATTAAGATATCTTCATATATTGCAGATGCTGTATTGATAGTAATAAAGCTAAAATCTCCAACTCCTGCGCCATCCAACTCTAAATCAATTAATGAAAAATCAGCTGTTCCAGAGTTCAATGTAAATTTAACGTGCAGCTTTGGCTTATCAGCAGGACGTAATCCTCTTATGGTAATCGCTTTATTCACAATTATATCTCCTTTGTACACATTATAATCTCCCGGCATTAAAACTAGAATTGCCCCAGAAGCTGCTTCGCTTATTTTTGCATTTAAATCGTCTTCTGGTTTCACTAAAATTCCAGTTCCAATATCGATTCCAGTAGTAAACGTTCTAACACCTCTTTTCTTTGTTCCATTTAATAAAGTTGCTGTATAATTAGTTTCACCTGTTAAACCTGTTACTTTAGCAACTCCAGCTGCCTTTTCTGCCGGCGTAATAGCATGTGTAATATTGCCTGGCATAACAGAAATTTGTGTAACAGAACTATTAGGCGTCCATCTTAAAGTCACTTCTTTTGCTTCAATATCAGCATCAGCAACTGGAAATAAAATTTGCTCGGTTAATGTTGTCGCACTTGTAACTGTCCATTTAGAATCTGCCACTCCTGCTGAACTTACAGCTTTCACTCTAATAGAATAAACTGTTTCTCCTTCTAATGCAACTTGAACCGGCAGTTCTTTTGGTGCTACATTTACGGTTTTATAAATTGTAGTGAAGTTGACATCATCTGCACTAAATTCAACTACATAATGATCTGCATCCTCTTTTACCGTCCAATTCAATTCGACTGTAGTTTGATTTCTAATTGTTGTTGTAAGTCCTACCGGAGAAAATGCTCTATCAGCTCCGATGTCCTGCAAGACTGCTTCATTGTAACTTTCGCAGCCGGCGCTTAGTACTGCTAATAAAAACATAGTCAGCAAGCCCTTAAATATATATTTTGCTTTCATAATTATATTACTATAAATTAATTATTATTAATTTCCAAAAACCCAGTCATTTACTAATTTCCCATTGCTTCCATCAATAAATGTCTGCCAGATTGGCCAAAATTGTCTTTTATCTGGATTTACTCCTGCTTTGTATAAAGTGGTTATTTTATTATCCTCCAGCTTATCCCAGCTTTTTGAAGTATAACCTACCGGGGCTTGAGTTTCGCCACGATTTAAACCATAAATATCCAATGTAAATCCATCATCTTGATATTTGTAATACAAAGTTTTAGGCACATCTTGATATTTACCAGTACGCGCTTTCAGATCTGCCATTTTAACTTTAGCTTCGTCTAATTTTGTTTTTAGCAAATTCCAACGGATCAATGCATATTTACGTTCCAATTCTCCTGTAAATTCTAATTTATTTTCCTCAATAATAGCATTCATCATTGCATCTTTACTTGTCAATGCATCTACATAAGCATCCACTTTTACAGCCTGATTTGCTGGAGCAAATGCTCTGCGGCGAATTTCTTTTAGGTAAACTGCAGCAGATCCTGCTCCTTCTAATTCGTTAGCAGCTTCGGCCGCAATTAAAAGTACTTCTGCATAACGCATGTAAATTTTGTTTACACCATCGTCATTTGGTGCGCTGGCAATACGTTTCATCCATTCAAAACGATATTTACCAAAATACCAAGTCTGTAAATCTGTAAGTTCTTGTTTTGATCTACCGTTTACTGCAGCGCCCCATTTATAAGGAACACAAGTTACATCTCTTCTTGTATCAACTTGATCATAATCATAAAAAACAAATGGCAATGGTCCGTTAACTCCTCCTTTATTGGTTCCCATAGCTTGAAATTGATCAACAGCATCGTGTCTAACCGCAAAAGTAAACAGCATTCTTCCTCTAGAATCAGCAAAAGGAATTTCCCAAAGAGATTCTCCTCCAGCAGTTGTATTTTCTTGATTGTATTTTCTCCACAGCCCCTCAAAAGTTGGTTCTAAACGTGCAGTTCCACTTGTAATAACCGAACGACATTCATCTAATGCTAACCTGTACATTGCAGCTACTGAAAGTTCTGGATCATTACTTCTTCTAACTCCGTCAGGATATTGCTGATAACCGCTTGCCATCATAGCCAATCGAGCTCTAAATCCTTTTACAAAAGCTTTATTTATACGTTCTGTACTAGCAGTTGCAGAAGTTGCATTAGGCCAAGCTACCAAAGTTGAAGCTTCTCCTAAATCAGCGATCAATTGCTTATAAATTTCATCACGACCCGTTTTAGGGATATAAATAGTATTAGTAGAAACAGGTTCGAAACGCACAGGAACATCTCCCCAGTTTCTAACTAAATCTGCATAGTAAATAGCACGTAACGTTAATGCTTCTCCCAACAACTGCCCCATTTCAGCATTTGTAGAAGGATTACCGTAGGCACGAATTCCTCTGATACATAAATTGGCGCGCTCAATTCCTTCATACATCATTGCCCACGCATTTTTTGGCGAATTCATTTCAGTGTTATCAGCCTTAGCGTCATAAACTACTAAATCAGATTTAGCATTATCACTTGAAGATGCTAAAAGCCACTCACTATCTGTATTTAATCCTTGATAAGCTAAAAGTCTCCCTCTATAAGATTGCTCTTCTCCAAACGACACTTTTATTCCATCAACTGCTCCTTGTGCTAATCCTGGTGTAGAAAAAATAAGCTGCTCATCTAATGTTGACTGTGCAGGAGTATCAAAAAAATCATCGGCAGAATCCTGACAAGACGTCAATAAACCTGAGATAATTAAACCTGCTATTATTATTTTATGTTTCATTTTGATAAATTTTAAAATTAGAAATTAAGGTTTAAACCAAAAACCAATTGTCTGCTTCTCGGGTATGCTGAATAATCAACTCCCGGTGTTAGTGGTGTTTTTCTTTTTGTTGACACCTCAGGATCTGGACCAGAATAATTTGTAATTATAAAAACATTTGTTGCTGTAAAATAAAATCTTAATTTACTCACTCCAAGTTTAGATGTGAACGATTCTGGAGTGCTGTATCCTAAAGTCAGCGTATTCAATCTAAAGAAAGAACCATCTTCTACCGCCCAGTCAGTAAACATAAATTTCTGCATGTAAGGAGACCACATTGTTGTATTAGCGTTAAGCGCTTCTAATTGTGCTGGATCTGTAACCAATTGTCCTGAAGCTGGATCTAAGTTTGTCCATCTTACACCATCAGCCATTTCAGTGCTTAAGTTTTTATATTGCCCGTTTCTGTTTGATGTAGAAAACTCAGCTTTATTAGCGTTATAAATATCATTTCCAATTGTCCAGTTAAAAGCAGCGGAAAGATCAAAACCATAAGCGTTTGCATTAATTACCAAACCTCCTGTACTTTTTGGATTAGAATTACCAATAATAGTTTGATCTGATGCTGTAACTTTATTATCAGCAGAACCATCAGTATTTTTCAACTTCATCATTCCGGGTTGTAAAGCACCAAGAACACTAGTAGCATCAGCAACACCTGATTTTAAAGTGTATTTTCCTCCAACATAATCAAAATCTGAAACTTCATAGCGTCCAGCACTTTGATAACCATACATTAATCCCATTGGCGAACCTACATTTACAGCATAATCATTACCTATATCTGTAGATGCCCAGCCGGTATTTACTCCAAAATTGTCCATTACTCCAAGAGAGTTAATTCTATTTTTGTTAACCCCAACATTTACAGAAAAGTTTAAACCATAATTTTTCTTTTCAATTGCTATGAAGTTTACTGTAGCTTCAAAACCTGTATTTTGTGTTTCCCCCATATTTCTGTACTGCGTTTTATACCCTGTACCTCCTACTGGAAACTCAATTAATAGATCTTTAGTTACGTTTTTGTAAACATCGAAAGTACCGTTTAAGCGATTTTTGAAAAATCCGAAATCAAGACCAATATTTTGCGTAACAGTAGTTTCCCATTTCAAGTCTGGATTTGCCAAAACACTTGATGGCGCCCAATAGCTATCAAAACCATTTATATAAGAGTTTGTGTTAGATTGATAACTTTGAACTGTTTGCCCTACAGGAATATTGTTATTTCCTGCTTCACCATAACTCAGTCTTAATTTAAGAAGGCTTAACCAAGAAGCATTTTTTAAGAAATCTTCTTCAGAAATTTTCCAAGCTGCTGCTGCTGCTGGGAAATACCCCCAACGGTTGCTGTTTAAAAATCGGCTAGAACCATCTGCACGGAAAGAAGCCGTCAATAAATAACGATCTTTATAATCATAATTTAAACGTCCAAAAAACGAAAGTAATTTATCATCAGGGCTATAAAAATTATCAACTGAAAAAGGCGTTCCTTGAGTTGTTAATTTTTTTGCTTGATCTAAATTAAAGAATTTAGGATAGTTTAAAATTGTTGTAGTTACTGTATTTGAAGTAGTAGTAATCATTTCTTCTCCTAAAAGCGCTGTCAAATGGTGGTTTGCTCCTAAGATGTTTTTAAAGTCATAATTTAATGTATTCGCATTTCTAAAACGAACATCTTTACGATCGCTCATCACCATTCCTGGTTTTCCTGCTCCAACTTTAGCAGTACTTGAAAAATAAGTAGAAGAACCGTAAAAACGATAATCTGTATTATTAAAATTGTCTAATCCTAAATCACTTTGAAATTTTAGGTTTTGAGCAAGCTTCCAACCAAAGCTTCCTAATAAATTATAGTTTTTTCTAAATTGTTGACGGTTATTATCTGAGATCGCTAAAAATGGATTCACTAAATAACTGTTAACACTTTGATCATCATTATCTGTTGTTAATCCCGGCATTGGAATTGGTGAATACCCAACACTATGACGCAAACGGCTGTCAAGAGATGAAACTTCATTTTGCTCATTAGCTCCTCCGCCATTTATTTTTGTATCAGAATATCGTACTGTAAACCCAAGATCGATTTTATCACTTGCCTTGTTCTTTAATGCAAGCGACAAGTTGTTTCTTTTATAATCAGAGCCAACCATAATGGCTTTCTCATCGTAATATGCATAGTTAAAATTATAACTCAATTTTTCAGTACCTCCGCGAATTCCTAAATCACGACTGTTTACTTCGCCGCGACGACCATAAATTTGCTTTTGCCAGTCTGTTCCTTTTACGCCGTTATATAAATCGCGATCTTGCCAGTTTCCAAAATATTTAGTGTAAGATGTTGGATTACTTAAAATAGTTTTATCAGTTTGACTTAGTAAAGCATATTCATACTGCCATTTTACAAAATCTTCTGTAGGCAGTACATCAATATCATTAGCCATTGTTTTCATACCATAAAACATATTATAGCTTACTGCCATTTTCCCGTCTTTACCAGTTTTAGTAGTTACGATAATAACACCATTTGCTCCTCTTGATCCATAAATTGCTGTAGAAGAAGCATCTTTCAATACGGTCATCGACTCAACATTTGAAGCCGCAATGTCACTCATGCTGTTTACAGGAAAACCATCAACAATTATTAAAGGCGAAGCATCTTGCGTTAAAGATCCGCCTCCACGCACTCTAATTTTAATATCCGCATCTGGAGAACCTTCAGTTGAAACAACCTGAACCCCAGCAATTCGTCCTGTTAAAGCTTCTGCGATATTAGAAACAGGCACTTTTTTCAACTCATTTCCTGAAATTGAAGCAACTGCACCTGTTAAATCAGATTTTTTTGCAGTACCATAACCTATCACCACAACTTCATTTAAATTATTAGCATATTCAACTAACGATACATCAACCTTAGTCTTACCTGCCGCCGAAACTTCTTTAGTTACAAATCCTATGAAAGAAAAAGTCAAAACTGCTTTCGGATTTGTTAATTTAATCTTGTAGTGTCCATCAAAATCTGTCGAAGTTCCATTCTTTGTCCCTTTTTCAAGAACATTAACTCCCGGCAGAGAAAGTCCTGCCGCATCCTTAACAGTTCCCTCTAATGTCACAGTCTGAGCATGCGCTCGATTGCCCATCAGTAAGCACAATAAGAAAACAACAGCAAAGCAACGATTTGTTCCTTTGTTTAATAAATCATTAAAATTCATGGTTGATTGTTTAAGTTATTAATTGTTTTAAAAGTGGTTTTTTGTGGTTTTTTTTTAATTTACAATTACAGCTTTTGCAAACGTTTTTTCTTTTTCTTTCAATAAAATCAGAGGTTTTATCCATTTTATTGCTATTAAAAACCAAAGTATTTTTAACAGTTTGAAAAAATTGTAATCGATTGCACAAACATAGATATTTTTTTTATACAAAAAATTAAAATTCATAAAAATTTCATAATAAAAATTATATAAGCAAAATAAAATCGACTTTTTATACAATATGTGTAATTTAATCGATGTATAAATATTAAATATATTATTGTAATTTTAGAATTCATTGCGATTTTCCAAAAAAAACAATCGATTACACGTTTACAATTTAAGATATTTTTAAGTGTATTTTTAACATTTAAAAAACAAAAAGCACAAAACCAAACTTTATATCGCTCTCCTTTTTTTACAAAGTTTTTCTTTACAAAAAGACAGCAGTAAAATACTCGAGATAAACTTTTAAAACATTAAACACTTTTCGACCTCAACAAATAATATAAAGCCATAAAAAAACCCTCAGAAAATATCTAAGGGTTTAAATAAAATTTAAAAAGAAAGAAACAATTAGATTCTTTGAAGTTTCAAGTTGTTCCTATGTGCTCTTATTAAAGTAATCGTTATAAGCATTCCCACAATAGACATTCCTACTCCTATTAAATTTGGTGAAGCATAACTATAACCGGCCGTCAAAGGCAGTCCGCCTAAAAACGCTCCCAAAGCATTTCCAATATTAAAACTTCCTTGAAGCGCAGCAGAAGCAATCATCTCAGCACCTTTCGCAGTTCGTATCATAAGCATTTGAATTGGCGCTATTACCGAAAAAGAAATACATCCAGTTAAAAATGTCAAAAACAACGACACGTATTGATTTGAAGAGAAAAAGTAAACCAAAATCAAATCGATTGACATAACAAACAGTAAAGCCAATGTGGTTGGCGCGGGTGAAAATTTATCAGCCAGTTTACCACCTGCAAAATTTCCGACCACCATTCCAAGCCCCGCCAAAACTAAAATAGAAGAAACATCACCTTCAGAGAATTTAGAAACATTAATCAACAAGGGAGCAATATAACTAATCCAAGCAAACAATCCTCCAAAACCAATTGCTGTAATTCCAATAATCAGCCAAGCTTCAGTTTTCTTGAAAAACTCCAATTGTTTTTTCATATTAACAGTCTCTCCTTTTTCTAAACTCGGCATCCATAAATAAATGAATAAAAAAGTGAGCAGTCCAACAATTGTAATCAATACAAAGGTATAGCGCCATAAAAAGTGATGTCCTATATAAGTTCCTATTGGAACTCCAATTAAATTAGCCAAAGTTAAACCCGAAAACATAATAGCAATTGCCTGAGCTTCTTTTCCTTTATCAGCCAAACGACTTGCTACTACAGCACCAACACCAAAAAAGGCACCGTGCGGTAAACCAGACAAAAATCGCGAAGCAAACAAAAAGTTATAGGTTGGAGCAATAATTGAAAGCGCATTAAAAACAGTTAACATTAATGCCAAAATTAAGAGCATTTTTTTGGGCGGAAAGTTTCTTCCAAGAATTACTAGTAATGGTGCTCCAATAACAACACCAAGTGCATATGCCGAAATAAGATATCCAGCAACCGGAATCGACACTTTCATATTTGAAGCAATATCTGGAAGCAGACCCATCATTACAAATTCTGTAATACCAATAGTTAAGCCTCCAAATGAGAGCGCAATAAGACTTTTTTTCATTTGTTTTTATAAGAAAGGAATAGATTTTCTATGTTGCAAATTTAACACTATACGTTTGAATGAAAATTGTACATTTGCGATATAAACTTGTAAATTTAAGTTATGCCAAAATTAAATCAATTCAAAACTTTGGTTATTGATGAATTTGAAGATGACAAATTTCACCTGCCTCCACATACGCATACTTACTACGAAATCATTTATATCAAAAAAGGAAACGGAGTTCATCATTTGAACAATAACCTGCTTCCTTATAAATCAGGTGATCTATTTGTAATTTCGCCAGAAGACAAGCATTACTTTGATATAAAAAAAACAACTCGATTTGTTTATATCAAGTTTACCGATAATTATTTCAACTCAAATAAAAATCTTTTTTGCGATGATTTGCTCCTACATACGCCGGAGGATTTTATGCGGGATAAACTCCTAAAAGAAACTGTTTTAAAATTAGATGATCCTTGCAAAACGATTCTAAAAAATACAGTCGAAAACATTACGGCTTACAACTGCAAGATAGATGTTACTACTTCGCCTATTGTCTTTTATCAAATTCTTTCCATATTTGGTTTGATTAAAGAAACAATCAGAGGAATGAACTTGCAAATGAAATCGGCTCATATCGACAATGAACAAATAGCAACTTATATACATCAAAATATTTACCAGCCAAAACTTGTTCAAATTAAAGTTATAGCGGATCATTTTAATATAGCGCAAACCTATTTCAGTGCTTATTTTAAAAGAACCTTTTCTATAAGTTACAGAGATTATATACATAATCTGAGAACTACTTTAATAGAAAAAAGAATTCACAATAATCAATTACCTATTAAACAAATTGCCTACGAATTCGGTTTTACAGATGAAAGTCATTTATCGAATTATTTCAAAAAGAGAAAAAACATGAATCCCACAGATTTTAAAAAAACGTAACATTCAAAATCTTAAATATATAGGTGCTCTTAAAAAATTTCTTTAAATTTGTACTTATAAAACAATTCTAATTGACGAAAAAAATCCACATATTATATCTATTTTTAACTCTTGGTGTCTTTTTGATGTCAGCTGAGAGTTATGCTTGTGGACGCTCTTCTGAAAAAACTTCACATGAAAAAAGTACTTCTTCAAAAAAGGAAAACCTTGATACTTGCAAGAAAGAGTGCTGTAAAAAAGATCAAAGTCCTAAAAAAGATCAACATGGCTGTAACGGAAAATGTGATCACTCTGGATGCACACCAACTGCTTTATCGTTTAGCTTGATCGCTTTTAATGAATTTGAATTTGACACTGATTTGTTTAATTTCTCTACCGAGAAATCAATCTCGTTTCACAAAACCGCTGCTATTTCAGATGGTTTTACTTCTATTTGGCTCCTGCCCAAAATAAAATAATTGTATTTGCGACAGCCATAATTGGATCTAAACCAGCCTCCAATATATGGTTTTTCATACAAAAGACGCAAATAACTTAATATCGAGACTTAAAAAAAAACATATTAAATTTAAAAGGAAAAATTAAAATCCTTTTTATCAAATTTAGAAAAAATGAAAAATTTCACATCTACAATAGCACTAGCAATCGCATTATTATTTTCTGTAAATTTTGCGCAAGCCAATACAATCGCAACAGAATCAACTGCAACAGAGATTGCTGATTCAAATCAATTACAATCTGTTTATGACGCTTATTTTGCAGTAAAAGACGCTTTAATAAAAAGTGATGCCAAATTAACTTCGGCGAAAGCAAAAGATTTATTGGCTGCAATTACAGAAGTTAAAATGGACAAACTGAAAAATGAAGAACATAATGTTTGGATGAAAGCAGTAAAAAAAATGACTGCTGATGCAAAAAGCATTTCTACAACCAGCGACCTTAAAAAACAACGTGAAACTTTTAAATCGTTGACTAAAAACACTTATGATTTAATCAAAGTTTCAAAATCTAATGAAGTTGTTTACAAACAACATTGCCCAATGGCTGATGCTGATTGGTTGAGCAAAGAAAAAGCGGTTAAAAATCCATATTATGGCTCTTCAATGCTAACTTGCGGAAACGTAGTAGAAACTATCAAATAAATATGACGCTCTACATCAAAAACATGGTGTGCGCTCGTTGTAATATGGTTGTGAAGTCTGAGCTTGAAAAACTTGGACTTCAAACTATTTCTGTAGAATTAGGCGAAGTCAAATTACAAGACGTCATTACTGAAAATCAAAAAGAAATTTTACTTAAGAATCTTCAATCTTTAGGTTTTGATTTAATCGATGATAAAAAAAGTAAAACAATAGAGAAGATTAAGAATCTTATTATTGATTTAGTTCATCACAAAAATGTAGAACTCAAAACCAATTTATCTGATTATTTAGCAGAGAATCTAAATCAGGATTATAATTCATTGAGCAATTTATTTTCAGAAATTGAAAACACCACGATTGAAAAATATTTTATCTGTCAAAAAATAGAAAAGGTAAAGGAGTTATTGATTTACAATGAACTTTCGCTAAGCGAAATTGCTGATATGCTAAACTACAGTAATGTAGCGCATTTAAGCAATCAGTTCAAAAAAGTAACAAGCTACACACCTACTAATTTTAAACAATTGAAAGATAAAAAACGTATTCATATTGAGAATTTGTAATTTTTTAAAACCGTAAAGCACGCAAAGAAACATGTTGTTTTTTTTAATTAATTAAACATATCGTTTGTCATTTCGAGAAACGGAAAATTATACAAAAAATGATATTCTTTACGTGCTTTGCGGTTAAATACCTTTTCCTAAATATTACAAATCATTCTTATAATTATACAACCCGAAATAAACCTTACTTCGGACATTTGCATTGTAATAACTAAAAAAGATAAAACAATGACTCATCAATATATAACTTCAAGAATGTCATGCAATGATTATCGTAAAAAGTCAGAAAACCTTAAACATTATTGAAGGAATTCAGACCGCTTCAGCAATGAGTTTAAGTTCGGTTTCTGCAATCGTACAACATTTACAATTACGAAATCTTAATCTTTAAAAAATCAATATGAAACTATATACTATTATAATTACTTTTTTGATCGCCTTTAGTGCCCAAGCACAAAAAGTAGTTCGGTACGATTTACACGTTCGCGACACGATCGTAAATTTCTCAGGAAAAGAAAAACGTGCACTTACTGTAAATGGAAAAATCCCAATGCCGACTTTGACTTTTACCGAAGGTGATATTGCCGAAATTTATGTGCACAATGATTTAAAAAAGGAAAACACAGCAATGCACTGGCACGGTTTATTTTTGCCAAATAAAGAAGACGGTGTTCCTTATTTAACACAAATGCCTATAAAACCGGGAACAACTCATAAATATACTTTTCCTATAATCCAGAACGGAACTTATTGGTATCACAGCCATTCAGGTTTACAGGAACAAATAGGTCTATATGGTCTCTTTATTATCAACAAAAAGAAAGACGATCCTACTTTTAGAAAAGGCATTGATGATTTACCCACTATTCCAGTAATTTTAAGCGAGTGGACTGATTTAAAACCAGAGAATGTACAACGAATGCTGCACAATGCTAACGATTGGTTTGCTATAAAAAAAGGAACAACACAAAGTTATGCCGAGGCAATTCAAAAAGGGAAATTCTCGACAAAAGTCACCAACGAATGGAAACGCATGAATGCCATGGATGTGAGTGATGTTTATTATGAAAAGTTTTTGATTAATGGGAAAAACGAAGATCAGCTTTCGCAATTTAAAGCAGGCGATAAAGTGAGACTGCGAATTGCAAACGGAGGTGCTTCAAGTTATTTCTGGCTGACGTATGGCGGCGGGAAAATAACGGTTGTAGCCAGCGATGGTAATGATGTTGAACCTGTAGAAGTCGATCGATTGATTATTGCTGTTTCTGAAACTTATGACGTAGTTGTAACAATTCCTGAAAACAACAAATCTTTTGCTTTTTTGGCTACAGCCGAAGACAGAACTGGATCAGCTTCTTTGTTTTTAGGAGCAGGAGCCAAACAGCCTGTTTCACATCTTCCAAAATTGAAATATTTTGAGGGTATGCAAATGATGAATGACATGATGAAAATGAACGGCGAAATGAATGATATGGGTATGAAAATGTCTCTCAACAAAATGGACATGAATGCTGTGATGTATCCTGAAATTTCTGGAGAAGAGGAATCAATGAAAAAAGTAGATCATTCGAAACATGATATGAGCGGCATGAAAATGTCAAGTGATACGACTGAAACTGCCGAGATCACAACTTTAAATTACGGAATGCTAAAATCTCCAACAATAACAACGCTGCCCAAAGATGCTCCTGTAAAAGAATTACGTTTTGAGTTATCTGGAAATATGAATCGCTATGTTTGGAGTTTAGACAACAAAGTAATTTCTGAAACAGATAAAATCTTAATCAAAAAAGGCGAAAACGTACGTATTGTATTGTACAACGGATCAATGATGCGCCACCCAATGCACTTACACGGACATGATTTTAGAATTTTGAATGAACACGGCGATTATTCTCCGCTGAAAAATGTTATCGACATTATGCCAATGGAAACAGACACAATCGAATTTCAGGCAAATACTGATGGCGATTGGTTTTTTCATTGCCACATTTTGTATCATATGATGGCAGGAATGGGACGTATTTTTACTTATGAAAATTCAGCTCCAAATCCGTTGATTCATGATCCTAAAATGGCGGACAAAATGCTAAAAATGGACGATCGTATGTTTCATTTTATGGCCGAAAATGATTTTGCTTCAAATGGAAACGATGGAGAAGCAATGCTTGGCAACACAAGATGGAGCATTGGAACAGAATGGAGATTAGGTTATAATGACAAACATGGTTATGAAACCGAAACACACATTGGCCGATACATTGGAAAAATGCAATGGTTTATGCCTTTTATAGGTTTTGACTGGCGATACCGAAAAATGGGAATGGATGAACAGGAACAAAATATGTTTGGTCAAAAGAATACCAAAGACAATCGTTCGGTTCTTAGCGCTGGTATCGAATATACTTTACCAATGCTTGTAAAAGCACAAGTTGAGGTTTACACTGATGGTAATGTGAGAATACAGTTTGAACGAAAAGATATTCCTCTTTCAAGACGCTTGCGAATGAATCTAATGTGGAATACGGACAAGGAATATATGGCGGGTTTAAAATATGTAGCGGGCAGAAACTTTGGGATCACAACGCACTATGACAGCGATATGGGAATTGGTTTTGGAATTAATTTGAATTATTAACACTAATTTTAATGCTTTTTTTCTCTCATTAACTTATTGTTGACAATTTTCAAAACTAAATCGTGTTATATTTGACTTAACATTTTTCAATCAAAAAAAGAATATTACCTAACAATTAAATTACACAAAAAATGAAAAAATTATTTACCCTTTTAGCAATCGCCTTATTTACAATTGGTGCACAAGCACAAGACACAAAACCAGCTCCGAAAAAAGAAAAAGCTAAAAAAGAATCTTGTTCTAAAAAAGCAGATGATAAAAAAGACAAAAAATGCTGCTCTAAAAAATAATTGCAGCATTTATTAAAAGCAAAAGGCCTCAAATATTTGAGGCCTTTTTTTATGTTTTTTTTTTCGCCGCGAATTTCACGAATTGACACTAATTTAAAGTACGCTTAAATTGTCACAAAGAATTCGTGCTAATTCGTGAAATTCGCGGCGAGAAAACTCGTAACCAACTTTGATAAAGAAATCCTTTTAATCTGTGGCAAAAAACTTCAAAAACTATTTTACCATTGCCACATTTCCTGTTCGTGTGAGAACTCCCCAGCTTTGACTTTCGCCTTTTATTGCTCTTCGTAATGCTTTAAATAAAATTACATACATCAATTGTCTGTACACAAATCGCTGTGGAATTAACCATATTAATTTGGTCAGCTTTTCTTTCTCAAAAATAAAAGCTATTACACTAACCAGCATATCAACCAACATAAATGCTATATAGTAAATTAGTATTTTATGAAGACTGTCAGGATCATTATAATTCCAAAATAAACTTAAAATAAGAACTAAATCTGCCAAAGGTGCAAAAATAGGCAGCACAATTTGAAAAAGCAGAATATTAGGCAAAGCGACCATTCCTAACCCTTTATATCTTGGATTAAAACAAGCATCTCTATTTTTCCAAAAAGCCTGCATAATACCATAACTCCAGCGAAAACGCTGTTTCATAAACTCCTTCAAACTTTCGGGAGCTTCTGTTACCGCTACCGCTTCAATACAATTTATAATATGGTAGTCGTTTCTTAAAATACGAATCGTTAAATCGCAGTCTTCTGCAAGAGTATCAGTTGTAAATCCTCCGGCTTTTTCTATCGCTTCTTTTTTAAACGCACCAATTGCTCCAGGAACAACCGTAATTCCGTTGATTAAATCAAAAGCTCTTCTATCAAAATTTTGTGCCGTCGTATATTCAATACTCTGCCATTTCGTAAGCATTGTATTTTCATTTCCTACTTTTACATTTCCTGCAATAGCGCCAATTTCTTCATTGTTTTTTAACTGAATTCTAAATCCTTTCATTAATTGCGAAACAGCATCCGTTTTTAGTTGTGTATCAGCATCAATACAAATTACATAATCATTTTGAGTTAACGCAATTCCGTAATTTAATGCCGATGCTTTTCCTCCGTTTGGTTTCGTCTGTACTTTTACTTTCGGGTTATTAGCAAAAGCTTCTTTGATCATTGCAAAAGTTTTGTCTTTAGAACCATCATCAACAAAAACAATATCAAAGAAAGGATAATCCTGACCCAATAAATTTTCGATTGTTTTTACAGCATTTATTTCTTCATTATAGGCAGGAACAATAATGCTTACCTTTGGAAGCTCACCTTCGAAGTCTTTATAAACTGGCGGATATTTGTGATCTTTCCATTTTTTTATAAAAGCCATGACAGCCATTAACGCAATTCTTAAGAACCCAAGAAAAATGGCAACCCAAAATGTCGCTGTAATAAAATGTCCAAACCAATATCCAAAATCGAAAATAAAATTATCCAATGAAATAAACGGCCCCTTTGCTTCCGGCATAATCTCCTCTTTAGTTTTACCCAGCAAATGAGAAACTGTTGTAAACTGAATATTTCTGTCTTTAAAATATTTAATGATTCGCGGCAAAGCGGTAACAGTAGCCTCTCTGTTTCCGCCGGCGTCATGAAGCAAAATAATACCTTTATCAGGATTTGCCTCATATTGCGATATTGTTCTCTTATAAATAGAATCAGCACTGACACCTTTTTCCCAATCGTTAGGATCTATACTTTCGCCGACTGTATAATAATTTTGAGCTTTACTTAAAGCAATTGGTTTGAGTTCAGCTTCTGTGGTTGGCTCAGCATCTGCATTATAAGGCGCTCTAAAAAGAACCGTACTTCTTCCGGTAACTGCTTCGATTAACAATCGTGTTGTTTCCATTTCTTTAGCAGCCCTTTCCGGACTTACCAAAGCAATATTGGGATGAGTAAAAGTATGATTCCCTATTTCGTGCCCCTCTTTGTAAATTCTTTGCAACAACGGAATATTGTTTTCTCCTTGAATACCAATGACAAAAAAAACGGCTGGTACTTTTTCTCTCTTTAAAATATCTAAAATCTCTGGTGTATAAATAGGATCAGGTCCGTCATCAAAAGTTAAAATAACTTGTTTGTTTACGTTTCCAAATTTGCTGATTACGTATTTAGTTGGTAATTCTACATATCTCTGTTCGGTAATGATTGTTTCCTCTTTATTGATTTCCAATTCAATTTTTCCAGGCGCGGGATCAGCAATAACATTTAATATTTCTCCATCGCCAATATAGGCAGGACTTTCTATTCGTGTATTGACACGTTTCATCACTTTAAAATCAAAAGGCTTATTCTTAAGACTTTCGTTTGTTAAACTTCGATGATAATAAGTCCATAAACGTTGATCTTCGCTGCCTAAACGCCATAAAGCAGTTCCTGCCAAACCGTATTCGTCACTAAACCTGATCGTGTTAAAATTTGTCGCGGCATCTTCAAAATCTACTTCATGTTTTTTTCCGTTGCTGTCTGTGTATTTAAAGGAGTTATTGTAACTGTTATTATCAAACTTTATCGTGGCATTATATTGTTTGGCAATTGCAATTGCTTGATCATACGTGATGGTTTCTCCCTCCTCTTTTTCCTGCCAATCGTATCCATAACCCGCAAAACATAAAATGATTTTTTCTGACGGAATTTCTTTTGCCGTTTTATCTACAATTCGTTCTATCCATTTTTGACTGCTTACAGCTCCGGGAATACTATTAGCATAATGCTCATCATAAGCCATAAGAAACATATAGTCATTGTATTTTGACAATGCTTTTACATTAAAATCATCATCACCTGCCATAATATCCTGCGTGACAAGATATCCCATTGGATGCAGTTTTTCATATAATGCTTTTTGAAAAGCAATTATTGGTTCGTCTGCATTTTCCTTAAATTCTTCAAAATCGATATTTATTCCTTGCAAATCATATTTTTTCAAAGCCTTTACAATGTCATTAATAAGTCTTTCCCTTTTGTTTGTATCATGAAGAATGCGATGAATAAGATCCCCGTCAAATTCACCTTCGCCTAAAGATTCATTTATATTATTAATTAGAGGAAGAATTTTAACCTTCCCTTTTTTCATTACTTTTAATGCTGCTGTATCAATTTCTGTTCGCAATAAATCCGTTTTAGGATCAATAAAAAACCATTCAGGAATGACCATATTGAGTTTGTCAATATTTTTTTGAAGCGAAAATAAACTTTGCGGATCCCAGTCTACATAAAAAGCAGCTCTAACTTCTGAAGCTGTTTTTGCAACAGCAGACTGTTTTTTTAATTTATCTATTTTGCTTTTTGCTCGTAAGAAATAATCAAAACCTTTAAATTTTTTAAGTTCTTTATCTGTCAGATTTTTAGGCGTAACAGGATTTTCTAAACTATGTCCTGCCCGACTGCTATTGGCTAAAAGCGGTAATGGCGGCTTTAATCCTCTTTTTAAAGTGATAAAAAAGATGGGAACCATTAAAATAAGAATAAACAAAATAAGCCGACTTGACCATTGAAAAGTTTTCCAGCGTTTTTGAGTTACGGTCTGAAATACTTGCTTTTTACCATCCATAAACTTTTCTTTTTAGATAAATGCCATTAAAAAATTAATCTGAAATCTTTAAAGCCTTCAACAACATCAATAAAATCCTATATCTTATTATAAATGAAACACTTACGACATAAAGACAATTCTTTAAATTATAAAATTATTATTACTAAATGAAGATCGCATTAATAAACTAATTTTATATACAGCAGTAATTTCGAATAAAATTACAAAAGTAAATCCTGCAAAAAACAAACTAAAACAATAAAATTCAGCATCTTACAAAACATTACGCAAAAAAAATGACCTGTTTAGAACAGGTCATATATAATATTTCTTTATTGCTATTTTATTTAAGTCGAACACTCCATTCAAAATCCATTTCCGAAACCTGAACTCCATCTTCATTTGTTCCTATAGATTTCATCCAAAACGTTTGTCCCTCGCCTGTTTCTATTGTTCTTTGGATTGCATCGGCAATTAAGTGCCCGTCATTACAAACAAAAGTAATTCGGCCAGTTGCTTTTTTGGTGAAGTTTCCTTTATTATTAGCAACAAGCATTGAGATTTTTTTACCGCTTTCTTGTATTTGAGAAATTACCATAGCTCCCGTTGTTAATTCGGCAGCCATTGCTTGAACTGCAAAATACATTGAATTGAAAGGATTTTGGTTTATCCAACGGTGTTTAACACTTACTATACATCTGTCTTTGTCGATTGCCTTTACACGTACACCACAAATGTATGCAGATGGTAATTTGAATAATACAAATTTGTTGAGTTTAGAAACTGATACAGCCATAGAATTTATTTTTTTTGTAAAAATACAAAAAAACTATGCGCGCACAATAAATTGCTTTTACTTTCCTAAATCAGCAGTAAAAACAGGACTTACGAATGGTTTTCAGTCTTTTATAGGTATTTTTAAAATCCGAAACTTGTTAAAATTTTGTTAATATTTGGTACTATGCAAAACAAGATACTGTCTTTTAGCCATATATTTGTATAAGAAATTACTATATACTTTTAATCATGGAAACAACAACACCACTCATCATGGAAACAACATCAGAAAAGAACACTGCAACGTTCACACATTTAAGTACGTTAACTCAGTACATTATTCCATTTGGAAATTACATTTTTCCAATATTAATCTGGACGAGTTACAAAGACAAATCAGAATTTGTAAATCACCACGGAAAGCAGACATTGAATTTTCAATTGAGTTTATTGCTTTACACTTTAGTTTTAGCTTTAATTGCAATTCCAATTTTCTTTGCCGTTATCCTGCAGAACATTCCAATGCAAGCAGTTTTTAATGACGACAATTTTGTCATCAGAAATTTCAACTTCGAAGGAAACATTGGATTAATAAGTATTGGTTTAACAGCAGTTTTACTTTTTGGAGTTTTAAAATTTGTTGAATTCTTTTTAGTGATTTATGCTTCAATAAAAGCTTCAAACGGAGAATTATATAAATATCCGCTCACGATTCCTTTTATAAAGTAATCAACAAATTAAAAGTTATAGTCGAAACTTTACAAGCAATCAACAAGAATGGTTTCGAATTCAATCATCAATCAATCATCATCAATCAAAAAACGAATTGTTCAATCTAAAAAAAACAAAATGAAATTATGAACATTGAAAACACAAAAGCACAGATGCGCAAAGGTGTTCTTGAGTTTTGCATCTTATCAGTATTAAAAGAAAAAGACGCATATACATCTGAAATATTAGACACTTTAAAAAACGCAAAATTACTAGTTGTTGAAGGAACTGTATATCCACTTTTAACTAGGCTGAAAAATGACGGTTTACTAAATTATCGCTGGGAAGAATCGACCTCAGGGCCGCCTCGAAAATATTATGGATTAACCGAGATAGGACAAACATTTTTAAACGAACTTAGCGGCACCTGGACAGAATTATCTGATGCTGTAAATCTAATCACCAATCAAAATCAATAAGTCATGAACAAAACAGTAAATATTAACTTAGGCGGTATGTTTTTTCACATCGATGAAGATGCATATTTAAAATTGACACGCTATTTTGACGCTATAAAAAGATCTCTTAATAATTCGTCTGGTCAAGATGAAATCATCAAAGACATCGAAATGCGCGTTTCTGAATTATTAACAGAAAAACAAAAAAGCGAAAAACATGTTGTAGGACTAAAAGATGTTGACGAAGTGATTACGGTAATGGGACAACCTGAAGACTACATCATTGAAGACGAAGAAAAATCATCTCAATCTTTTAATAATTACGGTGCAAGAAAACACAAAAAATTATACCGTGATAAAGAAAAAGGTATGATTGGCGGTGTAGCAACTGGATTAGGACATTATTTTGGAATTGATGCTGTATGGATCAAAATCTTATTCTTAGTATTTGTTTTTGCAGGTTTTGGAACTGGAATTCTAGCGTACTTCGTACTATGGGTTGTAACTCCTGAAGCGGTAACAACTTCGGAAAAATTGGAGATGACAGGTGAGCCGGTAACCATTTCAAACATCGAAAAAAAAGTACGTGAAGAAATTGATTCATTATCTGATAAATTTAAAAATGCAGATTATGACAAAATGGGAAACCAAGTAAAGTCGGGAGCTGAGAGAATAAGTAGTTCATTTGGAGACTTTGTCATGACCATCTTTAAAATCTTCGCTAAATTTTTAGGCGTAATTTTAATCATGTCTGGAATTAGTGTTTTGATTATGTTACTGATTGGAGTTTTTACTCTTGGAACTAATGTTTTTGTTGACTTTCCTTGGCAAAACTTCGTCGACGCTGGGAACTTTACAGATTATCCTATATGGTCGTTTGGTTTATTAATGTTCTTTGCAGTTGGGATTCCGTTTTTCTTTTTGACTTTATTAGGATTCAAACTATTGTCTCCAAGTTTAAAATCAATCGGAAACATCACAAAATACACTTTGCTGGCAATTTGGATTATTGCTGTTGCAATCGCAATCAGCATTGGAATTAAACAAGCTACTGAAATTTCATACGACAATAAAACCGTAGAGAAAAAAGCACTTAACATTAGTACAAAAGATACTTTGTTTGTAAAATTCAGATACAATGATTATTATGCAAAAGATCTGAATCACCGCAGCGAATTTGAATTTGTACAAGATTCAGCAAACAATCAATTAATCTATTCTAATGATGTTCGCTTACATGTTTTACACACTGATGAAGCTGCTCCATATATTCAAATAGAAAAAAGCGCAAGAGGTAACTCATTTATTGCAGCAAAACAAAGAGCAGAAAAAATTGACTATAAATTTCAAGTTAAAGGAAATTCTTTAATTTTGGACAACTATTTTCTTACAGATGTAAAGAACAAATTTAGAGGCCAAGAAGTTGACGTATACTTATACTTACCAGAAGGGCAGTTATTTAAACCAGACGCATCTGTACAAGATTATGATGATTCTGAAGATGATTTTTTTAATCTGCATTTTAGCGGAAACTACAACTACAAAGTTGAAGGATCAAAAATTAAATGTTTAAACTGCCCAGCTGACGAAAATGAATATGACGATGTAGAGGAAGTTAACCAAATTGATAATGATACAGTAAAAGAAGTTTCTATTAAAATAAATGGAAAAGAAGTTCTTAACGGAAAAAAAACTAATGGAAAGCTAACCACTGATAAAAACGGAGTTGTAATTAAAATTAACTAAGCCATGATCAAAATAATCATTCATATTACAAAATTTATTGTTGCGACTATCACCGCATTATTATTTGCCTCTTGTAATTTTAACATGAAGACAATTGAAGGAAGCGGACACGTAACCATCGAAAAAAGAATTGTTCAAGGGGATTTTCAGAACGTAAAAGTCAGCAATGCTATTGACTTGGTAATCGAACAATCTGATGCTACAGAAATTGTAGTAGAAGCCGATGATAATTTACAGAAAGAAATCATCACAAAGGTTGAGAATGGAACTTTAGTTATTCACTGCAAATTCAATTCTTTCCGAAACATTACGATGAAAAAGGTGACTGTAAAAATGCCTGTTATTAATAAATTAGAGGCTTCCAGTGCATCATCTGTAATAGGTAAAAATATCATTCAGGGAGAAAACATCGAGCTTGAAACTTCAAGTGCTGCAAACATGAATCTTAATATAGAATCAGACAACATCATTATAAACTGCAGCAGCGGAAGTGATGTTAAGATAGAAGGAAAAGCATTGCGAGTTCAAACAAAAGCTTCGAGCGGTTCAAGCATTGACGCGAAGAAATTACTTGCAAACGAGGTGCAGGCAAAAGCTTCAAGCGGCGGAAGCATAACTGCACACCCAATCGTGAGTTTAAAAGCAGACGCATCGAGCGGAGGTGATATTGATTATGATATTGCTCCTAAAACAATCGAAAAAAATGTAAGCTCAGGCGGAAGTGTAAGCCAGCGTTAAGCTGCCCTTAACTGTTAAATATAAAAGAAATCATTCATCGAAAGTGGATGATTTTTTTATATTTGCTAAAATCAAATCTAGAATTAATGAAAAAAAATACTGCACTGCTGCTATTGCTTTTAGTTACAACATTAACTTTTGCTCAAAAAAAAGAAAAAATAAAAGGTTCTAAAATTGTTACTACATCAATTAAAGAAGTAGGAAGTTTTGATGCCATCGAAGTAGAAGACAATATAGAAGTTTACCTTGAAAAAGGAGAAAAAAACGAAATTAAAATTGAAGCTGATGATAATATTCATGATATCATTGGAACAGATTTAAAGGAAAAAACTCTGCGTTTATTCACTACAAAAGAAAGTACCATTTTTAAAAAACTTGCTGTACATGTTATATACACAAATTCACTGACTAAAGTCAGTGTTAAAAATGATGCAATTGTATATGCAATTCAAGAAGTTCAATTAGATGATATTACTTTTAAGAGCATAGATTTTTCAAAATTATTGCTGAATGTAAACTCAAAAAAATTCAGTTTAATTGCGGATGACAGATCAAAAACAGAACTAAATTTAAAATCAGATGAAGCTAGTTTACAATTAAGCAAATATGCCTCAATAAAAACCTTAGTTTCTGCTATGAAATTTAAATGCGATTTGTATCAAAAAGCCAATGCCACAATTGAAGGAATTGCCGAAAAAGCTGCGATTCGTTTAGACAACAATTCTGTTTTTACAGGAACAAAATTCACTTTAAAAGAAGCAAATGTTACAACTGAAGGCTCTGCCATTGCTTCTATTTTAGCAGAAACGAGTATCGCAATAGCAGCTGGAGACAAATCTGAAATCTCATTATTGGGAGATCCAAAAATAGAACTTACCCGCTTTAGCGAAGAAGCAAAACTGATTAAAAAACCGGGTGCACCAAAAGCAAAAACAACAACATTGTAAATAGCTTTCTAAACCACTAAAATTTAGAAGAAACCAATAAACAAAAAAGTCCCATTCAATTAAGAATGGGACTTTTTTCATATTTGCATTTTTCATATTCAAAGAACATGAAAGATAATCCTTTTAGTTTATTCCTTTGAAGCCAAATATCTTTCAGCATCAAGCGCAGCCATACAACCCGTACCAGCAGCAGTAATTGCTTGACGATATACATGGTCTGCAGCATCTCCAGCAACAAAAACACCTTCAACATTTGTTTTAGATGTTCCCGGAGTATTTACAATATAACCTGTTTCATCAAGAGTAATATAATCTGCAAAAATATCTGTGTTTGGTTTATGACCAATTGCTACGAAAAATCCAGTCGCAGGAATATCAAAAACTTCACCAGTAGTTTTATTTTTAGCTTTTATCGCATGAACAACATTTTCATCACCTAAAACTTCAACTGTATCATGGTTCATTAAAATTTCGATATTTTCAGTTTTACGAACACGTTCTTCCATAATTTTTGAAGCTCTGAATTTTTCGCTTCTTACTAACATGGTAACTTTTTTACAAAGCTTAGATAAATAATGTGCTTCTTCGCAAGCAGAATCTCCTGCTCCAACAATCACAACTTCTTGATTACGGTAGAAAAATCCGTCGCAAACAGCACAAGCAGAAACTCCGCCGCCCATTTGTAAATAATGCTGTTCTGAAGGTAATCCTAAATATTTAGCAGATGCTCCTGTAGAAATAATAACCGTTTCACAGTGTAATTCGATTGTATCATTAATCCAAACTTTATGAATATCGCCTGAAAAATCAACTTTTGTAGCCCATCCATCACGGATATCAGCACCAAAACGTTTTGATTGTTCTTGTAATTGAATCATCATTTCTGGTCCCGTAACACCATCAACATAACCTGGGAAATTTTCAACTTCATTAGTGGTAGTCAACTGACCTCCAGGCTGCATTCCTTGATATAACACTGGATTCATGTTTGCTCTGGCTGCATAAATTGCTGCAGTATAACCCGCAGGACCAGAACCTATAATAAGGCATTTAATTTTTTCGATTGTATCTGACATAATGTGAATAGTTTTTTTGTGATGCAAATGTAAACTTTATTATAAAAAATAACACCCAAAATAAATCCGAAATAACTATCTCAAAATAAGTTTTATTTATTTTTCATTTTTCCTTTTGTAAACAAAATTTATTACTATATTTGCATCCGCTTACGGGCAGTACAACAAATACATCTTCGGGGTGTAGCGTAGCCCGGTTATCGCGCCTGCTTTGGGAGCAGGAGGCCGCAGGTTCGAATCCTGCCACCCCGACAAAAGTCTTTTCATTTTTTTGGAAAGACTTTTTTTTTGCTTCAAACTTAAAATGCAATTGAACAGCTATCGCATCCCGATTTTGATCGGGAAGACCACAGCAAATTACAGCCTACTACACTGGAGTTTTTACAAACACCCTTATAAAATAAAAGTTCCTGATAAAATCAGAAACCTCTATTTTGTAATCGGAAAAAAGTAATGACTTAAAAACTATATCCCAGTGCCAGATTGAATCTTCGTCCGTTCCCTCTAGTATAATTCGCATTGCTTCCGTAAAACTGTGAAGTAGTCGGATAATAGGCCGTATTGAAAATATTCTCAAGACCAAATTTCACTCTAATCTGATTGGTCACTTTATATGCAGAAGCAAGATTCCACAAATTAAAAGATTTAATCGGACCTTCACCAATAGCATAAGCTCCTTTAGCATTTGGCATAAAAACATCTCGATCCCCAACATACATATAGTACAATTCTAGATTTAATTTTTCGTTTCCGAATTTTGCGTAACCAGTCACTTTTACCGGCGGTATACGATTTGACTTTAAATAAATATCGGTCGGACCATAGAAAGTTCCATCAGAATCTTTATCTCCCCTGCCCTGTACATAAGCGTAATTTCCTCCAATAGTAAGCTGTTTATGTACCTGATAATCCAACTGAAACTCATTACCCCATACTCGTTCCGGCAAACGTTCGGCTACCAGCAGTCCGTCAACCTGAATTAAATTGGTTCCAAGTTTTGAAGTACTGTAATAAAATGCCGCACTCAGATTCAGTTTTCCAAGCTGACTGCTAAAGCCTCCTTCGTAATTGTTTACAATTATGGGTTTAGTCTGTAATTTTGACACAGCGTCCTCTGTAGCCGCCGTCAGCACCCTTCCTAAATCAAATATTGAAAAAGCCTGTGAATAACTTACAAAAGGATTAAAGAACTTAAATCTTGAATATCTGATTCCCGTATTGATAACAAAAGCATCATAACTTAGGTCTCCACCTTTAACAGCAATACTTCCAGCGCCACCAGCACCTTTAGCTATGGTATTGTAATCTTCGATGTCAATTTTTATATTCTCGGCACGAACACCGAATTTTACTGTAAAATCATCAAACCACTGTGTTGATAACTGCATATAAGGTGCTAGGTTAACCATATCAATATTCGGCACCCAAACACGGCCGTCTACCAATTTTTGATTTGTTTTATCATTTAGAATATCCACCCCGTAAGTAACATCTCCGTTAATTTTTGAGGATAGAACAAAAGGAGTATTTAAGTATAATCTGAATCCTTTTTTAGTTGATGCAGTCTGAGACTGTCCTCCTCCATAAAAGAATGTTGAATTAGAGAAGACTGTTTCAAAGTCCTGAAAATAAATATTAGCCGTAAGACTTGTATTTCCAAAGATTTCCCTGTTAAAATACTGAATATTGGCATTGTGATTGTATTTTGTACCTTCATCAACACCAGGTCTATTTCCAAGAATCCCAATGGCAGGGCTTACCCCGTATATACCATTTTTAAGAATATAATCGGAGTCTTGATTCGAGCTGAAATAATTATACATTACATCCACCCTCTGTTTATCGGTAAAATCATAGCCTATTTTTGTAAAAACATTATAGGTTTTAGTTTCTCCCAATCCATATTCAGGTGAAATCACTTCACCTTTGGCATCCCTGAAAACACCCGTCCTATCATATGAACCAGCTACAATGTAACTGAACTTATTGATTTTTCCATAAAACTGCTGCACAAACCTGTACCCAACGACACTGTCCCCTTGTACATTTCCAGAAGTTCCCGCCTCGCTGTATCCTCCAAATTTCTTCTGAGTTTTAGGCTTTTTGGTTATATAATTGATTAATCCTCCGTCAGCACCATTTCCATATATCGCAGTAGCACCTTTAATAACCTCAATACGTTCAATAACTGAAGGATCAATTGAACGAATCTCTCTTCCTGCCGATTTTAAAGGCGTTGACTGTGGTATCCCGTCAATAAGAACTAGTGGATTTCTCCCGCGTAAAGTTTGACCGTAATTACCTGTATTATTTGTTGCCGACCCTAACCCCGGAACAGCGTATGCTACGATATTTGCTATATTAGGACTAACAATTGAAAGATCTTCAATTTCTTTTGATGTTATTACCGTTACAGAAGATGGTGTTTTTGATAATGTTTCAATCTTTCTGCTTGCGGAGACAACTATCTCCTTAAGCTCATCACCGTTATCAAGATATTCCATGCTGCCAGGTTCCGTTGTCTTATCCGAAACAGTCAGCTGAAGATTAATTGTAAGGGTTTCTCCTGAATTTACGGCGATTTCTTGTTCTAAAGACTGATATCCCTTAGAAAAAATTTGCAGTACATATATTCCAGCTTTTATCTCACTAAAAAGAAAACTCCCCTCTGAATTTGTTACTGTTGTGTATTTCGATTTTTTTAAATTAACGGTAACTCCTGCCGCTGGAGTACCATCTGAGGTAATAATTTTACCTTTTATTTTCCCCTGATTTTGTTGAGCGGAAACAAGACAGAAAGAAAACAAACAACTAAATATAAACAAAAACTTAGCTATTCTCGCATTAAAATTTTTCATTAGTTTTAGATTGGTTACTACTTTATTGTTTTTATTTAGAACAATTAAAAACAATGCAAATGTAAAGATAAACACCAATTTAACAAGACTTAATCAGATTTCTTCTATGATTTTTCACCTACAAGTATATATAGATCAGACCCTATGAGTCATTTAGCCGCGGCGACAAAGCAAAAAGACTTGTCTATCCGATTCATACAGGCAGCATTTACGGATATCCGACCAAAATTATTGCTTTTATAGTGACACTATCTGCTTTGTTTCTGCCGATTACAGGCTTGCTTATTTGGCTTGGTAAAAAAAGAAAAAACAAATCCTAACACGAACCTCTGGATCTGTTTACATCTATCCTCCCTCCAAAATTCTATTTTCGCCTCTTTTAAGAATAGTTTAAATCCTTACACCGCTACCTTTTTAGAAAAGCACTTAAAACACTAACAAAATCAGCGAATTAAGAAATAATTATATATTCCTGACATACCTATTAAAGCCTTCACAATTAGCTTCTCTTTTTGTAGAAGTGCCTTCCAATATTATAAATATAACCTAATGCGTTTGGTTTATTTTTTGAAATAAGCGTTTTTTGCAAACCCTAAGAAAATTTAAAATGAAAAAAATAGCCCTCTTTATTCTTTTAATTATTTCCTCATTAGCGGTTGCACAAAAAAAAACATCCGTTAAAGAGTCAAACGAAAAGACCGAAAAATACACTTTATACAAAACCCATGCTCATGCTTCTTATTACAACGACAAGTTCAATGGAAAACGAACAGCCAGTGGCAGAAGGTTCAACAACAGCAAATTTACGGCTGCTCATAAAAAGTTTCCATTTGGAACAAAACTAAAAATCACAAACGAAAAAAATAATAAATCAGTTATTGTAGAAGTTATCGATCGAGGACCTTACAGCAAAAGAAGAGAAATTGATCTTACCAAAAAAGCTTTTATGAAAATTGCCTCAAATAAAGGAAGCGGTTCGCTTAAAGTCAAAATTGAAGTTTTAAAAAACTAAACTCCAAACAAATCAATTAGAACAATTTCAGTCTGACTGCCTTGCCGGGCATTAGCAAAAATTTTAAAGGGAAACGTTTATTTTTTGAGTTGATCTCAAAAATCAATTTACAATTCCTGCTTTTTTGCCAAATCAAAAGACGAAACTGTGCAAAATTTCGTTATTCTTTTAAACATACATTAAAAATTAAATCTGTAAAACACGCACCGCACAACGATTAACCAACGTTTATTAAATGTTTACAAAATAGATTTTCAAAAACCATAAATAATTGTATTTTTACGGTTCAAAATTCAGAAAATAAATGGGCAAAATCATTGCGATTGCTAATCAAAAAGGAGGCGTTGGAAAGACAACTACATCAGTAAATCTTGCTGCCTCATTAGGTGTTTTAGAAAAAAAAGTATTACTTATTGATGCTGATCCTCAGGCAAATGCTACATCTGGCCTTGGGATTGATGTTGAAACTGTAGAAATTGGAACTTACCAAATACTTGAACATAGCCACACGCCAAAAGAAACTATCATCCAATGCACAGCACCAAATGTTGACGTGATACCTGCTCACATTGACCTTGTTGCCATCGAAATTGAATTGGTTGACAAGGAAAACAGAGAATACATGCTTAAAAAAGCATTAGAAAGTGTTAAAGAAGAATATGATTATATCATTATCGACTGTGCTCCTTCGCTAGGTTTATTAACCTTGAATGCTCTAACAGCAGCTGATTCTGTAGTAATTCCAATTCAATGTGAATATTTTGCACTTGAAGGATTAGGAAAACTATTGAATACCATAAAAAGTATTCAAAAAATACACAACCCAGATCTTGATATTGAAGGATTATTACTTACCATGTATGATTCAAGATTACGTTTATCAAATCAGGTTGTAGAAGAAGTTCAAAAACACTTTAACGATATGGTTTTTGATACCGTAATTCAGCGAAATGTTAAATTGAGCGAAGCTCCAAGTTTTGGCGAAAGCATCATTAATTATGACGCAACCAGCAAAGGAGCAGTTAATTATATCAACCTTGCTCAAGAAATTATAAAGAAAAACAGTAAATAGTTTTTATGACAAAAGCAATTAAAAAACAAGCCTTAGGAAGAGGATTATCAGCATTATTAAAAGATCCGGAAAACGACATTGTATCAGTAGAAGATAAAAATGCTGATAAGGTTGTTGGAAATATTATTGAGCTTGAACTAAGTGCTATCGAAATAAATCCGTTTCAGCCTAGAAGCAATTTTAACGAAGAATCATTACGCGAGTTAGCCACTTCTATCAAAGAACTTGGTGTAATTCAACCTATTACTGTTCGAAAATTAGATTTCAATAAATACCAATTAATTTCTGGAGAACGTCGTTTACGTGCTTCAACTTTATTAGGTTTAACTCACGTTCCTGCATACATTCGTATTGCAAATGACAATGAGTCTTTAGTAATGGCTTTGGTTGAAAATATTCAACGTCATGACTTAGACCCAATCGAGATTGCACTTTCATACCAGCGTTTAATTGACGAAATTCAATTAACGCAGGAGCAAATGAGCGAACGTGTTGGAAAAAAACGTTCTACAATTGCCAACTATTTACGCCTTTTAAAACTTGATCCAATTATTCAAACTGGAATTAGAGATGGTTTTATCAGCATGGGACACGGACGCGCTATTATAAATATTGAAGACTTAGATGTTCAAACTGATATTTATCAAAAAATCGTAAGTCAGAATTTATCTGTTCGTGAAACTGAAACTTTAGTAAAAAATTATCACGAAAGTTTAAAACCAAAAGCAGAACAAAAACCAAAATCTGATTCTTCATTTATGGTTAGAGAAACTCAAAAAAACTCTTTCAATGATTATTTTGGTTCAAAAGTTGATATAAAAGTCGCAGGTAACGGAAAAGGAAAAATTACAATTCCATTTAGTTCTGAAGCCGACTTTAATCGAATTATAAAATTAATTAACGGATAGTGAATAAGATTGTCCCCATAAGTTTATTGTTCTTTCTCATAGGAACCGTTTCTCTTTTTGCTCAAACAAAAAAAGACACGGTTTTGGTTGTTAAAGACACAAGTAAATTACAAGAAATTGACCCTTTGACACCAGCAAAAGCAGCGTTTTATTCTGCAATTCTACCTGGCTTAGGTCAAGCCTATAATAAAAAATACTGGAAAATACCGTTAGTTTACGGTGCCATAGGAACCAGCTTATACTTTTACATCGATAATAATAAAAAGTACCATGATTATCGTGACGAATACAAACGCAGACTTGAAGGCTACGGACCTGGAACTGGCGGAAAGTACGATTATCTAGATGACAGCAGGCTTATTGCTGGTCAAAAATTCTACCAGCGAAACCGAGATTTATCAGCCCTTTTTGTTGTTGCCTTTTACGCTTTAAACATTATCGATGCCAACGTCGATGCCGCCTTGATTCAATTCAACGTAAACGAAAGACTATCATTACGCCCGGAAATTTATCCTGCCGATGTAACTTTTAAACCAAATGTTGGACTAACTTTTAATTACCACTTTTAACAGTCTTTAAAGGCTTTTAAAACAAAAAATATATAAAATGAAAATTGCACTTTTAGGATACGGAAAAATGGGTAAAGTAATCGAAAGAATTGCTTTAGAAAGAGGTCATGAAATTGTTTTAAAGAAAGATGAATTCAATACTTACGACGGACTTTCAACTGCTGATGTCGCTATCGACTTTAGTGTTCCTACTGCAGCCGTAGATAATATTTCAAACTGCTTTCACGCAAATGTTCCTGTTGTTTCTGGAACAACTGGTTGGCTGGAACACTTTGACGAAATGATCGCTCTCTGCAACGAGAAACAAGGCGGATTTATTTCAAGTTCAAATTTCAGCTTAGGAGTTAATATTTTCTTTGAACTAAATGAATATTTAGCCAAAATAATGTCGCAATTTGATTCATACAAAGTATCGATGGAAGAAATTCATCACACTCAAAAACTAGATGCTCCAAGCGGAACAGCTATTTCTTTAGCAAAAGGCGTTATTGAAAACAGCAATTATGCAAATTGGACTTTAGATGATGCTAAACAAGGCGAAATTCATATTGAAGCGAAAAGAATTGGAGACGTTCCCGGCACTCATACCGTAACATACGACTCAATTGTAGACAGCATCGAACTAAAACATACTGCTCACAACCGCGAAGGTTTTGCTCTAGGTGCAGTAATCGCTGCTGAATGGCTTGCTGGTAAAACAGGAATCTACAGCATGAAAGATGTATTAAATCTAAAATAAAACACACCAAACTTAAGACTTCTACATAAGAACAATCTAAAGTTTAAAACATAAAAACACAAAAACTATGACACTATATTCTTGGTTCGTATTTTTCTTAGCAGTACAAATCATCCACTTTGCGGGAACTTGGAAACTGTATCTGGCAGCTGGTAGAAAAAGCTGGGAAGCTGCAATTCCAGTTTATAACTCGATTGTTTTAATGAAAATAATTGGTCGCCCAACTTGGTGGACATTTTTGCTTTTCATTCCAATTATCAACTTAATTATGTTTCCTGTTGTTTGGGTTGAAACTTTAAGAACTTTTGGCAAAAAATCTACATTAGATACTATACTAGGTCTATTTACTCTTGGTTTTTATATTTATTATGTAAACTATACTCAAAAATTAGAGTATAATGCAGATAGAAAACTGACACCTGATAATAAAACAGCCGATACAATCAGTTCATTACTTTTTGCGGTTATTGTTGCAACCTTAGTACACACTTACGTTGTTCAGCCTTATACAATTCCTACATCATCTCTTGAAAAATCCCTTTTAATTGGTGACTTCCTATTTGTAAGTAAAATAAATTACGGCCCTAGAGTACCAATGACAACAATTGCATTGCCAATGGTACACGATTCTATTCCGTTAACGAAAAGAAAATCATACTTAAGCTGGCCTCAATTACCTTATTTTAGACTGCCTGCTCTAGAAAAAATCAAACGTACAGACATTGTAGTTTTCAACTGGCCTGTTGATACCGTACATTATTTTTACGAACCAAAAGGAAGACCAGGCGTTATTAAACCTATCGACAAAAGATCAAATTATGTAAAAAGATGTGTTGGTATTCCTGGAGACAGCTTATCAATAAAAGATGGTTTTGTTTACATTAACGGAAAAAAATTAGTTTTACCAGAGCGAGCTAAACCACAATATTCTTACGCTGTAGCTTTAGACGGAAAAACAAGTATTGATTTTGAATCATTACTTAAAGAATTAGACATTACAGATCCAGCAGGTTTTAGAAGCGAAAAAAGAGACACTCTTTATTTTGGTTCATTAACCGAAGCAAGCGCTGAACGTATAAAAAACACTCCGGGTGTTACCGCAGTAGTACGAAAAATCGAGACAAGAACAAACAATGCTGTGTTCCCACATATCAATAAATGGAATGAAGACAACTACGGTCCGATTTATATTCCAGAAGCCGGAAAAACAGTTGCATTAACAAATGAATCTTTACCATTCTACAAAGACATCATTACCAATTACGAAGGAAACACTTTAGAATTAAAAAATTCTCAGTTTTTTATTAATGGGAAACAAACTAATACTTACACCTTCAAACAAAATTATTACTGGATGATGGGAGACAATCGCCATAACTCTGAAGACAGCCGTTTTTGGGGTTACGTTCCAGAAAATCATATTGTTGGAAAACCAGTTTTTATTTGGATGAGCTGGGATACAAACGGAAAAGGCATCAACAAAATACGTTGGAACCGTGTATTCACAACTGTTGATGGTGAAGGACAGCCACAATCTTACTTCAAATATTTCTTAATTGTTCTTGGTCTTTACTTCGTTGGAGAATTCTTCTGGAGAAAAAGAAAAGAAAACAAAGCATAAAAAAACGTCAATTCGTTGAACTGGTAAATCGTTTAATTGTTTCTCAAAAAGAACGATTAAACGATTTACCGATTAAACAAAAACCACAATGAACTCTTTATTACTTCCTACTTATTTTCCATCAATCAGCCACTTTGCTGTTATGGCACAATCTGAGAATGTAACTTTTGAAATGGAAGATAATTTTCAAAAGCAGACTAATAGAAACCGCACATATATCTATAGTCCAAACGGAATTCAATTATTAAACATTCCTGTTAAACATTCTAAATCTGCACATCAGAAAACAAAGGATGTTTTGATCGAAAATGAATTTGACTGGCAGAAACAGCACTTTAAATCACTGGAAGCAGCATATAGAAGCTCGCCTTTCTTCGAATTTTTTGAAGATGACATTACTCCTATTTTCGAGAAAAAACACACTTTTTTAATGGATTTAAATATGGAAGTTTTAGACATTACCACAAAATGTCTAAGAATGAAATTAGAATTCGGCAAAACAACTGAATACTTTCATGAGATAGAAAATATTTCTGATTTCAGATATTTAGCAAATGGAAAAAAAGATCAAAATTCATTCGAAAAATACACTCAGGTTTTTGATGACAAACATGGTTTTATCAACAATTTAAGTGTTTTAGATTTACTTTTTAATGAAGGGAAATTTGCGATGGATTATTTAAAAACACAGAAACTATTATAATATTCTTCCGAATTTTTGCCAAGTAACGGCGAACAGCTAAAGCAATTTAAAAAATTCAAGAATATCAATTTTATTCCATTGAAAGTCTAGCCATTATAGGATAATGGTCTGAATTTTCGAAGTCAGGAAAGCTTTCAAAATTCTTTACTTTCATTTTACTATCTGTAAAAATATAATCGATTCGTGCTGGGTAATATCTAAATTTATAAGTTGCTCCAAAACCTTCACCTGCTTCTTCAAAAGCATCTTTGAGCTTTCCTTTAATATTTCGGTAAACGTACGAAAACGGGCTGTTATTCATGTCTCCGCAAATAATAATTGGATTTTTACATTGTTTAATATTTTCCTTAAAAATCTCCGCTTGCTCCTGCTGCTGCGTAAATCCCTTACTGATTCGAGCATAAATACGCTGTGATTTTTTCTGATTTACATTATCTATATCATCTGAAATTTCGTTAACATCAGGCGAAATTTTAATTGACTGCAGGTGCATATTATAAACCCGAATAACATCTTTTCCGCGTTTTATATCTGCGTAAATTGCATTATTATCCGATTTAGGGAAGATAATATTCCCTTCGTTGATTATAGGAAATTTCGAAAAAATGGCTTGACCTGTTTTGATCTTTTTCCCATCTATAAAAATATAGCGGTGCGGATACACTTTTAAATCAAGATGAGCTGAATTAGAATACTCTTGAATACACAAAATATCAGGATCTTTTTCGTCAATAAAAGCTTTAATATTTGAAGGAATATCATCGCGATCTAACCATTTAAAAACATTAAAAAGACGAACATTATAACTCATTACCGAGAAATCTTTTTCGTTTTTAACATACTCTTTCGCCGAAAACTTGTAGAATTTACTAATAAACGTTATCCCGGTTAACAAAACCAAACCAGACAAAATAAGGCGCTTTTTAAACTGAATTGCCCAGTAAACGAAGAAGAATCCGTTCATCACAAAAAAAGCCGGCATAAACAGTGTAAGCACCGATAAAAGAGGAAAACTTTTAGGTGCTAGAAAAGGTAAAATATAGATGCTGAATGTAAGTACAGTTAACACTATATTCAAAAAGAACATTACTTTATTAAACCACGAAAGGTTTTTCATATTTTTTGGCTGAAAGGATTATTTCCCTGCTTTAAATAAAAACTCTTTTTCTTCTTTAGTCAAACAATCATAACCAGATTGACTGATTTTATCTAAAATCTCATCAATTTGCTGCTGTGTTTTATCTTTAGTAACAATTCGTGAAGTTACTTTTTCTGTCGGTTTTTTATAATTTTTATGAACTTTTGTAAATGGCGTTGTTGGAGATTTTCTAAATAAATTAGCAAAAAAGTCTAATATTTTAGAAACAATTTTACTTAAATCAGTTCCTTGCTGCAACAGTTTAATAAAGATAAAACCAAAAACAGCTCCCGCTAAATGCGAAATATGTCCGCCCATATTATCTAAGCGAAACTGCATTAAATCTAAAATTAAAATTACCCCCGTAATATGCCACAACTTTACATTGCCAATCAGCATCAAACGAATGTTCATTAAAGGCTGATACGTTGTAACAGCTGCCAAAATGGCCATAATTGCAGCCGAAGCTCCAACAATAGAACCAGCAATATTTGAAAAATAAAAACTAAGCGCAAAAACTACTCCCGAGAAAATAGCGCTTAAAATATACAACCCTAAATATTGTTTTTGACTAAAAAAAGTAAGGAACAAGTTACTCGCAAAGTTTAAAATCATCATATTAAACAACAAATGCAAAAAAGAGGAATGAAAAAATGCATACGTTAAAAAAGTCCAAGGTTTGAACAAAAAAACATTTGGATCTGACGACAATGCTAACCAATTAGGATAAGCAAAACCTCCACCAGAATATTGATAGAAAAAAATTAAAGAAATAAGAAAGCAGGCAATATTCCAATAAATTACTCGCATTGCGATTCCACCTAATTTGTATTGGAGTTTTAAATCGTCAAGAATATTCATAAAGTCTTCTTTTGGTTTCTAAAATTAATTATTTAAAGTTAAAAATTAATTCCAACGATTGTTATTAAACTGATTTTTTTTCCAGTACAACATCATTAAAAAACCAGCAATTGCACCACCAACATGTGCAAAATGAGCAATTCCAGTACCACCACTTCCAAATAAAGAACTTCCCTTAAATCCTAAGAACAAATCAATTGCTAAAATTCCAGGTACAAAGTATTTTGCTTTAATAGGAACAGGAATAAACATTATACCCAATTGAGCATTAGGAAACATGAAAGCAAATGCTGTAAGCAAGCCATAAATTGCACCGGAAGCACCTAAAACAGGCGATTGAACAATTCCGCTCGCTTGTGCCAAGGCATTAAACTGCTCTTGAGTACAATGTGCATTATTTAAAATAGCTGCAACTTCACCTTGTATCATTTTGCCATTTGAATCAAATAAAGACGAATAATCCGCATTCAAAATTAAATGAAGATCAGCTTTAGACAAATTCAAACTAGAAACTGAATTTAAAAGAGATTGTAATTGCAAATAATTTACTCCAGTATGAAGCAAAGCGGCACCTAATCCACAGGAAATATAGAAAAACAAGAATTTTTTACCGCCCCAAAAGTGCTCTAATGCAGAACCAAAACTATACAATGCAAACATATTAAATAAAATATGAGCAAAATTTGGCAATTTTGCATGCATAAACATATGCGTAATAATCTGCCAAATCCTGAAATTATCACTTTCTGGATAATACAACATTAAATAATCATATGAAATTGGCACTAGTTGGGAACCTATAAAAAATATAATATTAATTATAAGCAGTTGTTTTACAACGGGAGTCATATTCATCATAAGGCAAACTTTTTATCTATATCTTCAACACGCATGGTGATGAATGTAGGTTTTTGAAAAGGTGAAATATTTGGATCTTTACAAGCAAACAAACCGTTTACGAGATTATCTTGTTCTTTTTCGGTTAAATAAGACCCTGTTTTAACCGCTAAACTTTTTGCCATCGATTTGGCTATAGTATCATTCTGACTGTAACTGCTCGCTGGGATTCCATCTTGCAAATCACTCAACAATTGCTCAATTACAAGAGAAACTTCACTTTCGGTAATATTTACTGGAATTCCCGAAATTACAATATGATCGGTTTTTGCATCTTCAAACACAAATCCGGTAGTTTCTAATGAAGGTTTTAATTCTTCGATCAATTTCATTTCTAATGAAGAGTAAAACAAATCCAACGGAAAAAGCAACTGCTGACTCGAAGCTTGATTTACTGTCATATTCAACAAAAACTGCTCGTACAAAATACGTTGATGTGCACGATGCTGATCGACAATTATCATCCCTGACTTTATTGGCGAAACTATATATTTTTTATGTATTTGATACGTTTTCTGACTTGCTTGTTCCACCTCATCATCATTAAATAAAGATGAAGTTACTTCTTCATTCTCAAAGTTAAAAGGCGAACTTTCAATACTTTCTGTATTTTCAGTATCTAAACCAACGTATAAACTTTCCCAACTCACTGTTGGCTCTACTCTTTTTGAATACCCCGAATAAGAGGAGCCTGATGAAAAAGAAGACGAAGAAGAAGATCCTGAACCATAACTAGAACCTGATCCTGAAGCTGCTTTTGAATAATGTTGATTGGTTTTATCATCTGTAAATGGATTAAAAGTTCCATCAACCTGGATTGTAGGTGTTTCTGCTTCTAAATCTTTGTAATGATAAGGTGTATCTAAATTTGAGTCTCTTTCAAAATCTAAAACTGGAGCAACATTAAACTGTCCTAAACTATGTTTAATTGAAGCTCTTAAAATAGCATATAAAGCCTGTTCATCATCAAACTTAATTTCGGTTTTAGTGGGATGAATGTTAATATCAATTGTATTAGGCGGAACTTGTAAATACAAGAAATAACTCGGCTGCGAACCATCTTTCAAAAGTCCATCATAAGCCGCCATAACCGCATGATGCAAATAACCGCTTTTTATAAATCGATCGTTAACAAAAAAGAACTGTTCTCCCTTATTTTTCTTAGCAAATTCTGGCTTACAGACAAATCCTTGAATATTTATAATCTCGGTATCTTCATTAACTGGAACTAACTTTTCGTTAGTTTTACCAGACATAATCCCAACAATACGTTGACGATATCCTGCTGCAGGCAAATTATACAACTCACTTCCGTTATGATAAAAACTAAAATGAATATTTGGATGCGCCAGCGCCACACGCTGAAATTCATCCATAACATGACGAAACTCGACTGTATCAGATTTTAAGAAATTACGACGTGCTGGAATATTAAAAAATAAATTTTTAACCGCAAATGAAGTACCTTTTGGTAAAACAGCTACTTCCTGCGAAACAAACTTACTTCCTTCGATTACAATATGCGTTCCTAATTCATCTTGATCCTGCTTGGTTTTCATTTCCATGTGGGCAATAGCCGCAATCGAAGCCAAAGCTTCTCCACGAAAACCTTTGGTACCAAGAGAAAATAAATCCTCAGCCTGACGGATTTTTGAAGTTGCATGACGTGCAAAACACAAACGAGCATCGGTAACTGTCATTCCAACACCATTATCAATAACCTGAACTAATGATTTGCCGGCATCTTTTATAATCAATTTAATATCAGTTGCTTTTGCATCTACAGCATTTTCTAACAATTCTTTTACGACTGAAGCTGGTCTTTGAACCACTTCTCCGGCAGCAATCTGGTTAGCAACGTGATCTGGAAGCAATTGAATAATACTCGACATTTAATATTTAGGATTGTAGATTAACTATTTAAGATTTTTGATTTGAAATCTAAACCAAGAGGTACAAATTTAGTAAATTTTGACTGGCTTTCAGAATATCTGCAATCATAAAAAAAACAAAAACCTCAATGCTCTAAGAAACAGAAAGATTAAAGTTATTGAATTTTATTTCTAAAAGAAAATCAATTAACTTTTACAATTGAAAGTATTCTATTTATCAAAAACAAAATCTTATATACTGATCCGAATACATTATTCTTCCTGATAATTTGCCTCAAAAAAGACATAAAAAAAGCCTATACTTTTTTACAGTATAGGCTTAACTATTTTTAAAACAATTGTGTTTTTATTCTTTTTCAATTTTTCTAGGACCATCTTCTATCTGAAGAGCTCCTGACGAAAGCAATGGCTGATTAAAAGCATGCGCCATTGAAGCCTGCTGACGAATATAAGCCATTTTTATTGCTGCAATTGCCGCTTCGGTTCCTTTGTTTCCGTGAATTCCACCACTTCTATCAATAGATTGCTGCATGTTATTATCTGTTAAAACACAAAAAATAACTGGAATATCAGTTTGAACATTCAGATCTTTAATTCCTTGTGTAACGCCTTCGCAAACAAAATCAAAATGTTTAGTTTCTCCTTGAATTACGCAACCAATTACAATTACTGCATCTACATTTTGTGTTTGCAGCATTTTCTTTGCGCCATAAATCAATTCAAAACTTCCCGGAACATTCCAACGAATGATTTGCTGTGCAGGAACTTCACAATCGATTAATGCTTCAAAAGCACCATTATAAAGTCCTTCTGTAATAGTTTCGTTCCACTCAGAAACAACAATCCCAAATCGAAAGTCTTTCGCATTTGGGATTGTGTTTTTATCGTATTGTGATAAATTTTTATTTTCGGTAGCCATCTTTTATATTTAAGATTTTATATTTCTTGATTTCTGATTGTAAAAATACAAATCTAAAACCTAAAATCTAAACTCTTCAATAATTTATTGTGCTAATCCAATCAAAGCATCAACAGAAGCCGCTTCTGGAGTTGCATCAAAATTATCTTTAATATCTGTAAAGTATTTTAACGCATCTTCTTTTTGACCTAAAGCTAAAGCCGTTTTACCAGCTTTTAATAAGAAACGAGGTGTTGTAAAATCGTTTTTATTAGACTCAGCAGCTTTTACATAATAATCTAAAGCTTCTTTTTGTTGATTCTTTTGAGAATAAGCATCTCCAATTGCTCCTTTTGCTAAAGCACTTAAAATTAAATCTTCTGATTTAAAATTACCTAAATACTTAATAGCATCATCAAATTTACCTGTATTTAAATATGCCATACCCGCATAGTAATTTGCTAAATTTCCTGCATCAGTTCCAGAATATTCGTCAGCGATTTTCACAAATCCGAATTTACCTTCAGAACCATTCAAAGCCAATTTATATAATGAATCACTTGCTACACCATCAACAGCTTTTTGAAAGTTTTGTTGTGCAACAAACATTTCGTTTGCAGCTTCGTCTTGTTTAGGAGCTTCGATAAACTTTTGGTAAGCCAAATATCCAATAGTAGCAACTGCAATACCAGCAACTAAACCAATAATGATTTTTTGATTTTTAGCAACCCAATCCTCAGTTCTTGAAGCAGTTTCGTCTAACTTAGAAAAAACCTCAGCAGTTTTGCTGTCTTTCTCGTCAATAATTACTTGTTGCTCTTCAGTTACTTCTTTAACTTCCTTCTCCTTTGGTGCTTTATATCCTCTTTTATTGTAAGTAGCCATTTAAAATTAATTTAGTGAACGGCAAAAATAAAATTTTTATTGAAACTGAGGTAAAAAAAATCAATTTTATCACTATTTTAAAACAAATATTTTTAAGAATGCTAACTCCTTTCACATCAGCACCAAAATAAATCAACTTGAAACACGCTAAAACCCTTTTATATCGATAAAATTAGATAATTTTACAGTCTCAATTTTACTCGTTGCAAAAACAGTAATTTTCTTTTTAGAGTCTCTTAAAAAATGCATTTAAACAAAATCTCATTATTCAATTATAAAAATTTCGCCGAAGCTAATTTTGATTTCGACATCAAGATTAATTGTTTTGTCGGCAAAAACGGAATTGGAAAAACCAATGTTCTTGATGCTATTTATCATTTAGCTTACGGAAAAAGTTATTTCAATCCGCTTGCTGTTCAAAATATCAAACACGGAGAAGAGTTTTTTGTTATTGATGCTGAATTAGAAAAAGACGAAAGAACAGAACAAATTGTCTGCAGTTTAAAAAAAGGACAAAAGAAAATCTTAAAAAGAAACGGAAAAGCTTATGATAAATTTTCAGATCATATTGGTTTTATTCCGTTAGTAATCATCTCGCCTGCTGATCGTGATTTAATTGTAGAAGGCAGCGAAACACGCCGTAAATTTATGGACAGCGTAATTTCGCAATTAGACGTTGCTTATTTACATCAGCTTATACAATATCAAAAAGTAATTGTACAGCGAAATGCACTTTTAAAGTATTTTGCACTCAATCATACTTTCGACAATGATACCTTATCTATATATAATGAGCAGTTAAATACCTTTGGACAATCTATTTTTGAAAAACGAAAAGATTTTCTAGAACAATTCATACCTATATTTAATATCCATCATCAAGCCATAACAGGATCTGAAGAAACTGTTCAGGTAGTTTATGAAAGTCATTTGTATCAAAAGGATTTATTAACACTGCTAAAAGAGAACATCAATAAAGACAGAGCACTTCAATATACGAGCACTGGAATTCACAAAGATGATTTATTGTTTGAAATAGATTCGCATCCCATCAAAAAATTCGGCTCACAAGGACAGCAAAAATCTTTTCTAATTGCTTTAAAACTAGCTCAATTTGAATTCTTAAAAAAACAAAGCGGCGTAAAACCTCTTTTACTTTTTGATGATATTTTTGATAAGTTAGATGAAACCAGAGTGGCAAAAATTGTCGAAATGGTAAACAGCGAAACATTTGGACAGCTTTTTATTTCAGACACACATCCAGATCGTACGGAAGCCATTGTAAAATTGACGCATCAGAGTTATAAAATTTTTAATTTATAATAATTTGCCGTTAACCAGCGCGAATTATAAGATTAACAGCATGTAAAACTTTGACAAAGTTGCTCAAAGTCAAACTGAAATTAAAAATTCGCGTTAATTCGTGGCAAAAAACATCAATTCGATTTTATAATTCTATTAAGATTTTAAAAATGAAAAATCATTATTTTAGCCTAAATCATTTTTAAAACCACAACAGCATGAAATTCCCTAAAATCTTATTGGTAATAGTTTCACTTGTACTCTTTTCTTGTAACGAAAAAAAAGCGACTTCATTTGAATCACTTTCACCACAAGAGTTTGCCGAAAAAATTAAAACAACTGAAAATCCGCAAATTTTAGACGTTCGAACTCCAGATGAATTTGCATCAGCACATATCGATAAAGCTGTAAATGTAAACTGGAACGGCGACGATTTCGATTCAAAAGCAGCTGCTTACGACAAATCGAAACCTGTATTTGTTTATTGTTTAAGCGGCGGAAGAAGTAAAAAAGCAGCGGCAAAACTAAATGAATTAGGCTTTACATCTGTTTATGAACTTGACGGAGGATTCATTAATTGGAATGATAAAAACGCTCCAAATGCAGAAGCTTCTGAAAACGGAATGACAATGAATGAATTCAATGCCTTACTAAATACGGATAAAAAAGTGTTTGTTGATTTTTATGCTGAATGGTGCGGTCCTTGTAAACAAATGGAGCCTCACATTTTAAAACTAGAAAAAGAATTAGCTGATAAAGCAGTTATTATCAGAATTGATGTAGATAAAAACAAAGATTTAGCACAGCAAATGGAAATAACACAGCTTCCGACAACTTTTTTATATGAAAATAAAACAATGAAAAAGAAAAATATCGGATACATCAGCGAAGAAGAATTAAGAAAACAACTGCAATAAAACATTAAATATGCTAACGAAAGAATCATTGCAATTTTTAGACGATTTAAAGAAAAACAATAATAGAGATTGGTTTCAAGACAATAAAAAGCGCTACGAAATCTTCAAAAAAGATTACCATCAATTGGTAAGTGATTTTCTAGACGCAATGAAACCGCTTGATTCTTCGTTAGAATTATTAGAAGTTAAAAACTGCACCTTCAGAATCAACCGCGACATTCGATTCTCAAAAGACAAATCTCCCTATAAAGCACATTTAGGTGTTTGGATTTCTGGCGGAACAAAAGGTTTGAACCGAGCGGGATATTATGTGCATATTGAAAAAGGAGCTAGTTTTATTGCCGGCGGATTTTACTCTCCAGAATCTGAAGATTTAAAAAAAGTTCGTAAAGAAATTGCTTTTTTCCATGATGATTTAGAGGCTCTTTTAGCGGATAAAACTTTCAAGAAAGAGTTTGGAAATTTAGATGTAAACGAAAACAATTCGCTGAAAAACCCGCCGCGAGGTTACGAAAAAGAACATCCTGCAATCGAGTTTTTAAAACTGAAAAGCTTCACTGCAACTCAAAAATATGATATTTCTGAAGTGACTGAAAAAGATTTTGTTTCTAAAATGAGCAAAAAATTAATCGCGCTAAAACCTTTAAATGATTTTATCAATCGCGCTTTAGAAACAGACGAAGAGTTTTAGAAAAAAAATAATCGCCACAAATTTCACGAATTCAATTAGTATAAATTCGTGAAACTTGTGGCGAAAAACATTTTGCTAATGAAAAGAAAAATACTTTTTCTTGGAGAATCTTATCGTGCCGACGCTACAACCTGGAGGAACGGTTTAAAAGAATTTGGCGATTTTGAAATTATTACTTGGGAACTTCAAACGCCAAACACTTCTAAATTTAACAGATTCAAACGTATTCTAGAGTATTTTTTCGCCCCAATTTCAATCCAAAAAATTATTACAAAAGAAAAACCAGACATTGTTATTGCTGAAAGAACCACAAGTTACGGATTTCTTGCAGCATTAACTGGTTCGAAAACAATTATCATTGCACAGCAAGGTCAAACAGATTTATGGCCGGAAGATTCTATTTTGTATCCTTTAAAAAAAATCATTCAGAAATATGCCTTCAAAAAAGCACATTTAATTCATGCTTGGGGACCCGTAATGACAATTTCCATGAAAGCTATTGGAGTTGACATGAACAAAGTTATAGTTCTACCAAAAGGAATCGATTTATCTCTTTTCACGCCTTCAACAAACAATTCAAATAAAATAGAAGCTATTGTCACTCGTTCTTTAGAACCCGAATATCAACATGACTCTATTTTAATGGCATTTTTTATTCTTAATCAAAAAGGAATTGATTTTTCCTTAACCATCGTTGGTGACGGAACAAGATTAGAGTTTTTAAAAGATTTGGCAAAAAAATTACAAATTGAAACTAAAGTAATTTTTGCAGGAAGAATCCAAAATACAGAACTTCCAAAATTATTACAGCAATCAAATATCTATATCAGCATGCCTATTACCGAAGGTGTTTCGGCATCTTTATTCGAAGCAATGGCTTGTCAATGTTATCCTATTGTTTCAAACGTTCCTGGAAATCAAAGTTGGATCAAGCATCGCGAAAACGGACAATTAATAACAATCGATGACAACGAACAACTTGCTAAGGAATTGATCTGGTCTTTTCAAAATGCTGAATCTCGAAATAATGCCATTTTGCAAAACAGAAAATTTGTAGAAGAAAATGCTAATTATAACTCCAATATGAAAATTATTGCAGATAAATATCATAAACTCCTCAACTCTAGATCTATTTAACTGTAAGCGTAACTTTTTTTCAAGCTCAGCGACATACTGTTTTAATGAATTCTCTAATTTAATTCTGAAAGCTATATGAGCAATAGAAGAAACTGGTTAAAACAAATCGGATTAGGCACAATAGGATTAGGCTTTTGTCAATTTGACGCATTTGCAAATCCTCCATTAGAAAATTATATCGCTCCAAGTTTAGACAAATCTCCTATTTTATTACGGTCGAATGAAAATCCGTACGGACCTTCGCCGCTAGCTCGTCTTGCCATGCAAAAAAGCATTAACAACAGCAATCGATACGGCTGGAATGCTTCAGGAGAACTAATTTCTTTAATTGCCAAGAAAAATAATGTCTTAGATAATAATATTCTATTGGGCGCAGGTTCAACAGAAATTTTAGATTTAGTACTTCAATACACTTCTTTAAAAAAAGGTAATTTTATACTTGCCGAAACCACTTTCGACTATTGGACATTTCCTTCTGAAAAATTAGGATCTAAAAAAATCACAGTTCCGTTAACTGCTGATAAAAAGCATGATTTAACAGCAATGTTAAAAGCAATCGATTCAGATACTAAAATGGTTTATATCTGCAATCCTAATAATCCAACGGGAACAATCTGCGATAGAGAACAGTTAGTTTCTTTTGTAAAAGAAGCTTCAAAAAAAGCAATTATTTTTGTTGACGAAGCTTATATCGATTTTACCAAAGAACAATCATTAAGCGATCTTGTAATGGAAAATAAGAATTTAATAATCACTAAAACTTTCTCAAAAATGTATGGTTTGGCTGGCGCGCGTATAGGTTATGCCGTTGCGAACTCTTCGACAATTGAAGAACTCAGTATTTTAAAATCATCTCCTAATTTATCCATCAGCGTGGTAACAATGGCTGCGGCAATTGCATCTTTAAATGATGAAAAATTTATTCGAGAAGTATCTTCTTTAAATGAAGAAGTAAAGAAATATACCGTAGAGCAACTTACTCGGTTGGGCTTAACCTGCATTCCGTCTTATTCCAATTTTGTTTATTTTTCTTTAGAAAATTACAAAAAGGATTACTTTAAGCAATTGGAAAACCACAATATAATGGGAACAAAAATTTATGAGGAAAATGGAAAATGGACAAGAATTACAATAGGAACTATGAAAGAAATGCAGCAATTTACTGAAGCCATAAAATGAAAATTCTCAAAAAAGTCTTTTTACAGAAAATCTGTTCAAATAAATTATAATCGTTACTTTTGAACTCAGAATTTTTCCGAAGTTTCGGAACTCAAAAAAGCCTTTTATTTATGGAAATCCAATCCAATTTTTCTTTAAAAAACTACAATACTTTTGGTATCGAAGCCAAAGCAAAAAAATTTATTGCCGTTCATTCAATTGCTGAATTAAAATCCATTTTGTCAGCAAATAAAAATGAGGAAAAATTCATTTTAGGCGGAGGAAGTAATATGCTTTTAACTAAAGATATTGAAGCTCTGGTTATTCATATTGATTTAAAAGGAAAAAAAATCATCAAAGAAGATGATGATTTTGTTTGGGTAGAAAGTCAGGCTGGCGAGACTTGGCACGATTTTGTACTTTGGACAATCGACAACAATTTTGGCGGTTTAGAAAATATGTCTTTAATTCCTGGAAATGTCGGCACAACTCCGGTACAGAATATTGGCGCTTACGGAACCGAAATTAAAGATACTTTTGTTTCTTGCGAAACGATGAATATTGCAACTCAAGAAATGAAAACTTTTACTAATGCTGAGTGTAATTTTGGGTACCGAGAAAGCATTTTTAAAAATGAGGTAAAAGATCAATTCATTATTACTTCGGTTATTTACAAATTGACCAAACGCAATCATAAAATCAATACTTCTTATGGCGATATTTTGGCTGAATTGGCTAAAAAGAACATTACTGAACCAACTTTGAAAGAGATAAGTAATGCAGTAATTGCCATTAGACAAAGTAAATTACCTGATCCAAAAGAACTAGGAAACAGCGGAAGTTTCTTTAAAAACCCAATTTTATTAAAATCTGATTTCAAAAAAATTCATCAAAAGTTCCCTGCTATGAAATTTTACGAAGTTTCTGAAACCGAAGTAAAAGTTCCCGCTGGATGGCTGATTGAACAAGCTGGGTTAAAAGGAAAACGTTTTGGAGAAGCTGGAGTTCATAAAAACCAAGCTTTAGTTTTAGTAAATTATGGCAACGCAACCGGACAGGAAATTTTAGCCGTTTCAAAAGAAGTTCAAAAAACAGTTTTTGAAACTTTTGGAATTCATATTGAAGCGGAAGTAAATGTGATTTAATTTCTTTTTGCCACGAATTTTCACGAATTTAATTCGTGAAAATCCGTGGCAATAAACCAAACACAATATGTACACACCTGATTTATACAAAAACGAGAATCCTGAAGAAATCAGAGCTTTTTTAAAAGAAAACAGTTTTGGAATTCTAATTAATCAAACTAACGGAAAATTGTTTGCAACTCATATTCCGATAGAACTTGAAATCAATTCTGATGGAAAAGAAATTTTACAGGGACATATTTCAAAACTGAATCCTCAAGCAGAAGGTTTTGCAGCAAACGATCAAATTCTAGCGGTATTTACAGGACCGCACAGTTATATATCTTCGTCTTGGTACGATCATGAAAATGTACCAACTTGGAATTACATAGCCGTACATGTTTATGGAAGAATTAAAATTGTTGACTACGAAACTTCGGTAGAACAGTTAAAAAAACTAGTTGACAAATACGAAGCAAATTCAGAAAATCCTATTAGAATTGAAGACTTATCTGCTAAAACAATGCGTGAAGCTCGAGGAATTTTTGGTTTTGAAATAGAAATTGACGAAATTCAGGCAACTAAAAAATTGTCGCAAAATAGAGACGATCATAATTATAAAAACATAATTTCGGAATTAGAAAAGACTGAAAACCCTCAATCTATTGCTGTTGCAAAGGAAATGTTGAAATGCCGAAAGTAAATCTGTATTAATCATTGAAATTTACTAATTCATAACTACCTTTGTACTCGCAAAATTTCAGATATTAATAGACATTAAAACCATATGCTTATAACTTTATTTTACTTCTTTATTGCTATTGTTTTTATTCAAGTTTTCTACCACTTAGGAATTTTTGGAAAGTTTGCATTCGCTAAACCTCAAAATATTACACCAAAAAGAATTCCGGTTTCAGTTATCGTCTGCGCAAAAAATGAAGAAGAAAACGTAAAGAAATTTATCCCATTATTAGCTGAACAAAATTATCCTGATTTTGAAATTGTTTTGATTGATGACGCTTCAAGTGATGAAACTTTAGAGGTTTTTGAAGAATTTGAAAATCTATATCCTAATGTTCGTTTGGTTAAAGTAAAAAACAACGAAGCTTTTTGGGGAAATAAAAAATACGCTTTGACATTAGGAATTAAAGCCGCAAAAAAAGAGTATTTATTGTTTACTGATGCTGATTGTTACCCAACTTCAAAAGAATGGATTACAGCAATGACTTCGCAATTTACAATGAACAAAACTATTGTTTTAGGATACGGAGGTTACGAAAAAATAGAACGTTCATTATTAAATAAAATCATTCGTTTTGAGACTGTTTTAACTGCTGTTCAATATTTTTCATGGACTAAAGCGGGATTTCCGTATATGGGAGTTGGACGAAATTTAGCATACAAAAAAGACGAGTTTTTTAATGTAAATGGTTTTATTGATCATATACAAGTTCGTTCCGGCGATGATGATTTATTTATTAATCAGGCTGCAAACAAATCAAACACAACCATTTCTTATACTCCAGAAAGCTTTACCTATTCTAAGCCAAAGGAATCGTACAAAGAATGGTTTACTCAAAAAAGAAGACACGTTTCTACGGCTGAATATTATAAATTTTTCGACAAGTTTCAGTTGGGAGTTTTCTTCTGCTCGCAATTGTTTTTCTTTTTATCTGTCATTATTCTGCTTGCTTTCCAATTTCAATGGATTGCAGTCTTGGCAATTCTTGCAACCCGCTACACCATAGTTTGGACTGTTATTGGATTCTCTGCAGGAAAATTAAAAGAAAATGATATTAAAATTTGGTTTCCAGTGCTTGAAATAGCACTTATATTCACGCAAATTAATATCTTTATATCTAATATCTTTTCAAAACCTGTATATTGGAAATAAATTCTAAAATAGAAAAAGCAAAAAAAGGCGATCAAGCCGCCTTTACTTTTTTATTAGATTATTATTGGAATGAAGTTTACAGCTTCATGCTCAAGCGAACAGAAAACGAAACGACTGCTGAAGATATTACTATTGAAACCTTTTCGAAAGCGTTTGACAAAATTGCTTCTTACAATTCTGAATTTCAATTTAACACTTGGCTGATTGCAATTGCAAAAAACGTCTACATTGATTTATTGCGTAAAAAGAAAACCAACCTTTTTATAGAAATTACCGATGCCGAAGATCAGCAGGCTTATAATATCGCTGACACTACTCCTTCTGCTGAAGATGCCTTAATTAAAGAACAAAATCTATCGCGACTGCTTCTGTGTATTAAAGAATTAAAACCTCATTATCAAGAAGTAATTCAACTGCGTTATTTTCAAGAAATGACGTATCAGGAAATTGCCAGCAAAATAGATGAACCTTTAAGCAATGTTAAAGTAAAAATACTTCGCGCTAAAAAATTGTTAGCAGAAATCATTAATCGTAACAGATAATTTATTATCTTTAAGAAAAGAATAACACATTATTTGATTTTTTCTTAAAAAATTTACTTTAACACACTAAAACAACAACTTCTGCGTTGTTTGTCAAAACCCTAATTCTTATCGCGTATGATTTAAAGTTACTTAACCTTAAAACCCAAAAATCATGTCTAAATTAAGCATCTATGAAAACAAGTGGATTGATCTTGTTTTCGAAAACAAAAACAAAGAGTACGGCGCGTATCAATTACGCCAAGAGAATTCTAAAACTACTATTACAGCACTATTCATGGGACTGTTGTTACTAGCAGCCTTAGGAAGCGTATCGATGCTGATTAATAAATTTAGGACACATGATCCTGTCGAGGCAACACCAATTACAGAGCCATTGGTAGTTGTACAAGTCAATACAGAACCTATTAAGGTACAGCCTGAACCTCCTGCACCAATCGCACCTCCTCAGCAAACTGCTGCAACACCAGTTACTGAAGCTTTGCAATTGACAAATCCGGTTGTTACTTCAGCTGCTCAAGCGACACCAGAAATTGCTACAAATGCTAACAATGTTCCAATTGTAGAAAACACTACAGGAACTGGAACTAGCGTCAATGTTCTGCCAGGAACTGGCTCAGCAAATTCAGGAACTTCTGAACCAATTGATAACGGAAACGGCATTGTGAACACAAGTGTTTTAGACAAAATGCCAGAATTTCCAGGTGGAATGGCAAAATTTTATGCCTATGTTGGAAACAACTTTAACAGACCAGAATTGGATGCTGAAAAAACTTTACGAGTATATGTTTCATTTGTAATTGAAAAAGACGGTTCAATTACAGACATCCTAGTGAAAAACGATCCAGGTTATGGAATGGGAAAAGAAGCAATTAGAGTTTTAAAATCATTAAAAACAAAATGGACTCCGGGAATACTAAACGGTAAAGCAGTAAGAACTGCTTACAACCTCCCGATAACAATAAAAACAGAAGTAGAATAAAAATAGAAAAGCAGAATTTAGGTTCTGCTTTTTTTATGCTTCAAACTACCGACCAATTAAAAAATATTAGTTTTTTATTGATTTATTAATCTTATTTTTAACGCAGTAAAAAACTAATATTTTTTTATAATGCCATTCACTTTTGCCCATCCTGCAATAATTTTACCTCTGCCATTTTTAAATAAAAGATGGTTTTCACTAACCGGTTTAATTATTGGCAGTATGATACCCGATTTTGAATATTTTATCAGAATGCGAATTCAAAGTATTTACAGCCATACTATAGCCGGCGTATTTTGGTTTGATTTACCTCTAGCACTGTTTATTTCTTTTATTTTTCACAATAAAGTTAAAAATCTGCTTTTTCAAAATTCACCTTATTGCCTCCAATCAAGGCTCTTAATTTTCACAACATTTAATTGGAATAACTATTTCAAACAAAATTGGATTGTAGTTCTCTTTTCAATTCTTATTGGCACTGCATCCCATCTTCTTTGGGACAGCTTTACTCATAAGAGCGGGTACTTTGTAAATCACATTGCTGCATTACAAAATTCTGTTTATTTATTTGGCATTGATATTCCCATATTAAAAATGGCACAACATTTAAGTACATTCGCAGGAAGTGTTATTATATTTTTTGCCCTTTTTAAACTCCCTAAAAATACAATTTCAAGAAATCCTGTCAATAAAAATTATTGGTTTGTAACATTCTTATTTTTTGTCTTAATTTTAATTTTACGTTTTTCTGCAGGTATTGGAATTAAAGAATATGGAAATATTATTGTTTCTATAATTTCTGTAGCTTTACTTTCGCTAATACTAACTCCCATTTTTTTTGCAAAAACACCAAATAAAAATTAGCAAATAAATTACTTTTACATCCTTAATATTCAAAAACTAAAAACTAAAAAAATGGGAATATTTTCAGCCCTTATGGGTAATGCAGGTACTGTCACTCAGGACGATTTACTTAAAAAGTATGATCAGTTATTAACTGATAATGAAGAAATTGAAATGGGTTTTAAACTAATCCGTGATACTTTTATCTTTACAAACAAAAGACTAATCTTAGTTGACGTACAAGGATTAACAGGAAGTAAAACCGAATATAAATCTATTGCTTACAAAAGCATCACCCGTTTCAGCGTAGAAACCGCTGGGACTTTTGACCTTGATGCTGAATTAAAAATATGGGTTTCAAGCGAACTGAATCCAAGTATCGTCAAGCAGTTTAACAAATCTGTAAATGTTTACGACGTACAAAAAGTTTTAGCGCATCATGTTTTAGGCTAACAATAGTATACAAAAAAAGAGAACGGCAGATCATATATGATCTGCCGTTCTCTTTTTTAAACTAGAAATTATTATTTCTTTTTGGTTGTTGTTTTTTTGGTTGTAGCTGGCTTTTTAGTGGTTGCAGCTTTCGGAACCGTATTATCTATTTTTTGCTGCACATATGGTTTATACAAACCGTCTTTTTCAGCTCTTTTTTTCGCATCATCTGCTCTTTTCTTAGAATCTGGATGTGAGCTCATCATTTGATCAATAAAAGAAGCTTGAGCCCCTTCGCTCATTTTTGCCAAAATTCTAAACGCTGATTCTTCTGCATTCACATCATAACCATTTTTCTTCAAGAAATTATACGAAAATAAATCCGCTTCACTTTCTTGTTTACGGCTGTGCTTGCTGTCAATCATAGCGCTTCCGATTTTTCCTAACTGACTATCGGTTACTGAAGATATTTTTGCTGATTGAGAAGAAACTCCATCAATTACTGCTTCTTTTTGGTAAGCCGCACGCATTGCATCTCTGGAATCATTGTTGGCAACGTGGCCAATTTCATGACCAATTACAGCCAGCAATTCATTATCATCCATAATATCCATTAAACCCGAATAGACACGTACACTTCCATCTGCAGTAGCAAAAGCATTCACATCTTTAACTTTGTATACCTTATAATTCAAAGTATATCCATCACCTGCAGTATGCTTTCCAAATACTCTGTTTAATCGTAATGTATAACCATCCGTTGGACCAGCCACTTCATTTTCAGTATCTAATTTCGCGACTGCTTCTTTAGACAACGCCGCAGCATCAGCATTAGTCAATGTAAAAGCCGTTACTCCTTTTTGAACCGCTCCAATTGCTTTATCTCCTAAATTAATTTGCGCATTTGCTTTTGTAAATCCAAAAGCAGCAAACAAAACTCCTAATACAATAAATTTCTTTTTCATATCTCTAAACATAATTATTATTTAACAACAAATGTAGTACAAGAAAATACTATTTCATTTCACGAAAAGCTTGTTTTTTTTAACAAATTAAAGATATAAATTTTTGATGAGTTCTATAACGACCTACAGCTATTATTCATAATACTCAACGCTATAACAAAAAAACGGCAAGTTCTCTAGAGAATCTACCGTTTATAGGTTTTATGAAAAATATTACTTTTTCTTTGTTGTCGTCTTTTTAGCTGGTGCTTTTGTTGCTGCTTTTGCCTTTACAGGCGCAGTATTATCAATTTTCTGCTGTAGATAAGCTTTATACAAACCATCTTTTGTTGCTTTCTTTTTAGCATCATCTGCTCTTTTACCAGAATCTGGATGCGAACTCATCATTTTTGTCATAAAAGAAGATTCAGCACCCTCACTTAAATTTTGAAGAATTCTAAAAGCTGACTCCACCGCATTTACATCGTAACCATTCTTTTTCATAAAATCATACGAAAATGAGTCAGCTTGAGATTCTTGTTTTCTACTATGCTTACTGTCAATCATTGCGCTTCCAATTTTTCCTAATTGAGATCCTGTAAGAGTCTCGATTTTTCCAGATTGTGATGAAGCAGCATCTAACAAAGCCTCTTTTTTATAAGCTGCTTTAATAGCGTCTCTTGTGTCGTGATTAACTACGTGACCAATTTCATGACCGATAACTGCAAGCAATTCATTATCATCCATAATATCCATTAAACCAGCAAATACACGAACGCTTCCATCTGCACAAGCAAAAGCATTAATATCTCTAACTAAATAAACTTTATAATTTAAATTAACACCCTCAGTAGAAGTATGCTTTCCAAATAAACGATTTAATCGAATTGAATAACCATCCTCAGTCCCCGCAACAGGATTGTTTGCATCCAATTCAGCAACCGATTCTTTAGCCAAAGCCGCTGCATCTGCGTCGCTAAAAGTAAATCCTGAAACACCTTTGCCTAATGCTCCCATCGCTTTGTCTGAAAGTATTTGCGCATTCATTCTAGTAAAACTAAAAGCAGTTAACAAAATCCCTAATACAATAAATCTCTTTTTCATGTTTTTTAAAACTTTAAATTAACAGCAAAATTACTACAGGAATAATTTTACATTGCTTTGGAACGCTAAATTTATAGCAGAATAAGACAAAATTTAGTTTTTAAAAAATCAAGCAAGAAAAATGTCTAAATACAAGTAATTAATAGCTGAATTTAATAGTTTTAAATAAATCAGAAAACACAAACTGTAAACGAAAATTAAATTAGCATCTCCAAATAAACTACATTACGTATCTTTGTACTTTGAATTATGATATATGGAAACAGTCATTGAAAACATACCACCTGGAAAACCTAAATGGTTGAAGGTAAAATTACCAATTGGACAAAAATATACTGAACTACGTGGTTTAGTCGATAAATACAGTTTAAATACGATTTGCACCTCTGGAAGCTGCCCAAATATGGGAGAATGCTGGGGAGAAGGTACTGCTACTTTTATGATATTAGGAAACATCTGTACTAGATCTTGTGGTTTTTGTGGTGTTAAAACCGGCAGACCAGAAACAGTAGACTGGGATGAACCTGAAAAAGTAGCTCGTTCTATAAAAATCATGAATATCAAACATGCTGTTATTACAAGTGTTGATAGAGATGATTTAAAAGACGGCGGCTCAATAATTTGGATTGAAACTGTAAAAGCGATTCGCAGAATGAATCCGAATACTACACTTGAGACTTTAATTCCGGATTTTCAAGGAATGGAAAGAAATCTTGATAGAATTGTGGAAGCAAATCCTGAAGTAGTTTCGCATAATGTTGAAACCGTTCGACGTTTAACTAGAGAAGTTCGTATTCAAGCAAAATACGATCGCAGTTTAGAAGTTTTGCGTTATTTGAAAGAAAAAGGAATAAACAGAACTAAATCTGGAATCATGTTAGGTCTTGGAGAAACAGAAGAAGAAGTTTTTCAAACTATGACCGACCTGCGAAATGCAAATGTTGATGTTGTTACTATTGGACAGTACTTACAACCAAGTAAAAAACATTTACCAGTAAAAGAGTTCATTACGCCTGAACAATTTGCTCGATATGAAAAATTTGGCCAAGAATTAGGTTTCAGACATGTAGAAAGCGGTCCGTTAGTTCGTTCTTCATACAAAGCACAAAAACACATATTATAAAAGGTTATTTGTTTAACTGTTTAATCGTTTAATCGAATTGATTAAACGATTAAACGGCTGAACGATTAAACAAATAAACAAAATATTGAAAACAAGAATTGCTATTAATGGTTTTGGAAGAATTGGAAGAAACTTATTCCGTCTGCTTCTAAACCACCCTGAAATTGAAGTTATTGCAATTAACGATATTGCTGATAACAAAACCATGTCGCATTTAATAAAATACGACAGCATACATGGTGTTTTGCCATTTAAGGTATCTCATGATGAAAATGGGATAATTGTTGATGATAGACACTTTTTATTTTTTCACGAAAAAAGCATTTCTAACTTAGACTGGAAAAGTCATTCTATCGACTTTGTTATAGAATCAACAGGAAAATATAAAACACACGAAGAATTAAATGCACACATAGAAGCTGGGGCAAAAAAAGTAATCCTTTCTGCTCCTTCTGAAGTAGACACAATAAAAACTGTTGTTTTAGGAGTAAATGAAACTATTTTGGACGGAACGGAAGACATTGTTTCAAATGCAAGCTGTACAACAAATAATGCAGCTCCGATGATAAAAATTATCGAGGAATTATGCGGAATTGAGCAAGCTTACATTACAACAATACATTCTTACACAACTGACCAAAGTCTTCACGACCAGCCACATAAGGATTTACGCCGTGCGAGAGGCGCAAGTCAGTCAATTGTCCCAACAACTACAGGTGCAGCTAAGGCATTAACAAAAATTTTTCCTAAATTGCATGAAAAAATAGGAGGCTGCGGCATTCGTGTACCTGTTCCTGATGGTTCATTGACCGACATAACGTTTAATGTAAAACGCGCTGTCAGTATTGAAGAAATTAATAAAGCATTTGAAGAAGCCTCAAAAACAAATTTAAAAGGAATACTAGATTATACTGAAGATCCAATCGTTTCTGTTGACATAATTGGCAACACGCATTCGTGCCTTTTTGATGCACAACTTACATCTGTTATTGATAAAATGGTAAAAGTTGTGGGCTGGTATGATAATGAAATTGGATATTCATCAAGATTAATAGATTTGATTTTACTGATAAGAAAAAAATAGAATTCATTGTAAAAGCATTGCAATACATGAAATACCACATTCTTATTCTGGTTTGTTTTTTTAATTCATTTTTGTATTCTCAAACTAAAAAGAATACGGATAGTGTTTCCTATTACAATAAACTCGCCAATAAAAATCTTAACAATAAAAAATACAATAATGCTGTTTTTTACACTAAAAAATCAATTGATTTTTGTGAGACACATCATCATACCCAAAATCTAGCCAATCAAACCTTTAAGCTTGGAAAAATATTTTACAATCAGCAAAAATACGACGAAGCTTTAAAGAACTTTCATAAAAGTGTATCCTCATTTGATAGTGTAAAACCCAATTGCACAAAAATTTTGGCGCTGCATTATATTGGTGCTGCAAACACAGCAATGGGCAACTACAAAACTGCCGATGTATATTACGCAAAAGCTCAAGACCTTATAAAAGAGCTAGGAGTTGTTGACAGCGCCGAAGTTCTCAGCTATCAAAAAGCAATGGCTTTTAAGGCAAATCAAAACTTACGATCAGCGGCTAAGACTTTACAAAAAATCACTAAAAAACCTGACAATCCTGTTATTTTAAAAACAAAAAGCAGTTCTTACTATCAACTTGGATTAATTGAAAGCGCACTTAAACGTAATGATTCTGCCATAATTTATTTTGATAAAGCACTAGATTATAATGCGATGATAAATGATCTTCCGCAAAAATCTAAAATTGTTTTAGCCATCAGTCAGTATTATAAAAAAAATAGAAACTTTGATCTTGCCTATTCTTATTTAGATGAACATTATCAATTAGAAAACTACATTTTAAAATTAAAAAATGCTAAAATTGATTTTAATGAATATCAGAAATTCAAAAAAAATCAATCTTTAAATAATAGTATAAAACGTGAAAGCGAAGAAAAAATCCAATTAAAAACCTATCGCTATTCTAAGTTGGTTAGTATTTTGGCAATTGCTTTAATTTCGATTCTATCGCTTTTGAGTTTAGCTTTATACAAAAACAACATTATTCGAAATCAAAACAACCTTCTTTTACGAGAAAAAAACAAAGAGTTAATCCTTGCTAAAAACAAAGCCGAAAAAGCTTCAAAAGCCAGATCCGAATTTTTATCAACAGTAAGCCATGAACTCCGTACACCATTGAATGCAATCAACGGAATTACTCATTTATTACTTGAAGACGATCCAAAAGAAACGCAGCTAAAATACTTAGAATCTTTAAAATTCTCAGGAAATTACCTGACCACTTTTATCAACGAAATTCTTGAAATTAATAAAATCGATTCTACTAAAGTGGAAGTTGAAAGTATCAGCTTTAATTTGAAAGAGCTTCTTTTTAATATTCAAAGTTCTTTAAAAGAATTGGCCACAGCCAATAAAAACTATTTCAATCTTGAGATAGACAAATCAATTCCTGACAATTTAATTGGTGATCCTACTAAATTGTCTCAAATTATATTGAACTTAATCAACAACGCGCTAAAATTCACTCAAAACGGAAATGTAAATGTAATTGCAAAATTGTACGCTGAAGAAGATGATACGGCAACGGTTTATTTTGAAATTGTTGATACTGGAATTGGAATTCCTGAAGATAAATTGCAAACTGTTTTTGAGAGTTTTTCGCAAGGATCAATAGAGGTAAATCGAAAATATGGCGGAACTGGTCTTGGACTTACTATTGTAAAAAAACTAATTGAACTTTTGGGCGGCGAAATAAAACTAAAAAGTGAAGTTGGCAAAGGATCTACTTTTACTTTTAAATTAGATTTTAAAATTAACAAAGAAGCTTTGGAGGTTGTACAAGAAGAAAAAACATACGACGATTCTCAATTACAGCACAAATCAATTTTACTGATTGAAGACAATAAAATCAATCAGATGATTACTCGAAAAATGTTGGAGAACAAAGCCATAACTTGCGAAATTATCGATAACGGAGAAGAAGCTGTTGAGCTTTTAAAAGTAAAGCGTTTCGATATGATTTTAATGGATGTTCATTTACCAGGTATTAACGGAACAACAGCAACGCAGCAAATTAGAGAGTTTGACAAAACAACTCCTATTATTGCGTTGACTGCGATTTCGCTTGACGAAAACAGAGATATGCTTTTATCTTACGGAATGAATGATGTTATTACAAAACCATTTGTTCCAGATGAGTTTTACAGCACAATCGCCAAGTTTTTTTAAAGTAAAAACTTAATATTCTATAATCAAGTTTTTTATCAAAGCTCTTACTTGAGGTTCTGCCATTTTTGCTGCTTCAAGAACTTCGTCATGAGAGATCGTATCTATACTTTCCTCATTCCCCATATCGGTAATTACTGAGATTCCAAAAGTTTCTACATCCATATGGCGCGCTACAATAACTTCTGGAACGGTAGACATTCCTACGCAGTCTGCGCCAAGAATTTTAACCATTTTATATTCAGCCAAAGTCTCAAAAGTAGGCCCTTGTAAACCAAAATAAACTCCATCATGAATTTCGATATTCAATCTTGATGCAATTTCTTTCGTTTTGGCAATCATTTTTCGAGAATAAGGCTCACTCATATTTACAAATCGAGGCCCAAAGCGTTCATCGTTTTTACCACGCAAAGGATGTTCCGGTGCAAAATTGATATGATCTTTAATAATAACAATCGAACCAACTCTGTAAGCTGCATTTACTCCTCCCGACGCATTTGAAACTAATAGTTTATTAACTCCTAAAAACTTCATTACACGAACTGGAAAGGTAACTTCTTCCATCGTGTATCCTTCATAAAAATGAAAACGACCTTGCATCGCCACTACTTTTTTATCCCCAATAGTTCCAAAAACCAACGCACCTTTGTGCCCTTGTACTGTAGACACAGGAAAATTAGGAATTTCATCATACGGCAGCGTAAATGCTATTTCGATATCATTTGTAAAACCTCCTAAACCTGAACCCAAAATCACTCCATATTCTGGTGTAAATTGTGTTTTTGATTTTATATAACTAACTGTTTCTTGAACTTTTTCCCACATAACTTAAAATTGTTTTATCAAAATTATTTTGCTCCCCGATGAAAGAACTTTTTATAGGCAAATAAAATAATTGCGATGCAATACTAGCGTCCTTTAAACGAACATAATCCTTCTCGGTTGTAATAATTTTATATTGTTTTGCTTTCTCTGCAATTGTTGTAATATCTTTTTCTGTAAAATGATGATGATCTGGAAATGTTAGACATTCATCATCTTTAGATTTTAAAAAATCATAAAAGGGCTTTGGCTTTGCGATTCCTGCCAAAAGTAATTTTTGTTCATTTTTAATTTCGTCGACTGTCAATTTCTCTGTTTGAGAATAAACACAATCATCATAAGCTATAAAGGTAAAATATAATTCTTGTGATGCTTCTAGTTTTAACTTTCTTCTAATATTTTCCTGTTCAGATTCATCCAATTTAGAAGGGCATTTTGTAACTATAACTATATTAGCTCTTTTTGCTCCGCTTCTAGCCTCACGCAGATTTCCTGTTGGCAGCATAAAATCATCAGCATACAAATCACCATATGAAGTAAGCAAAATGTAAAAACCAGCTTTTACTTTGCGGTGCTGATAAGCGTCATCAAGCAAAATCACTTCTGGTTTTTCTCTCTGCGAAAGCAATTGAGTAATTCCGTTTGTACGATTTGCATCAACGGCAACCTGCACACTTGGAAATTTTTGATAAAACTGAAACGGTTCGTCACCAAGTATTGAAGCATTAGAATTTTCATCTGCCAAGACAAATCCTTCTGACTGACGTTTATAACCACGACTTAAAGTCGCCACTTTATATTTACTTGATAACAATCGAATCAAATACTCAATTTGAGGTGTTTTGCCGGTTCCTCCTACACTTAAATTTCCAACCGCAATAACAGGAATATCAAATGAAGTCGATTTAAGAATTCCTTTATCAAAAAGAAAATTTCTAATTGATGTGATTAATCCATACAAAATTGCAAAAGGGAAAAGTATTTTTCGAAGTATATTCATTTTACGAAAGTATAATTTTTTTCGTTAATTTGTTTTATGAATTTGTTTCAGATTTTGCACTTCAAGTTTTCCTTCGCGGCATAAAACTTGAAGCCTGAAACCTGAAACTTGAAACAAAAAGCAATAATGAAAATCAAAAATATAATAGAAGTTCTAGAAGAAATGGCGCCTTTGGCTTACGCCGAAGATTTTGATAATGTGGGACTTTTAGTTGGAAATACTGAAACCGAAAGCACTGGTGTTTTAGTCTGTCATGATGCTTTAGAAACTGTGATTGACGAAGCTATTGCAAAAAACTGCAACCTGGTAGTTTGTTTTCACCCTATTTTATTTTCTGGGATCAAAAAAATAACGGGTAAAAATTATGTTGAACGCGCCATTTTAAAAGCAATCAAAAATGACATCGCTATTTATGCCGTTCATACTGCATTAGACAATCATTCTGCAGGTGTTAATAAAATTTTCTGTGATGCTTTAGGATTAACCAATACTAAAGTTTTGATACCGAAACAAAATTTCATTCAAAAATTAGTAACCTATACCACTCCAGATAATTCTGAAAAAGTTCGAAATGCTATGTTTGAAGCCGGCGCAGGAACTATTGGAAATTATGACAACTGCAGTTTTAACACTGAAGGTTTTTTTACTTTTAAAGGAAACGAAGACAGCAATCCTGTAATTGGAGAAAAAGGAAAATTACATACAGGAACCGAAATAAAAATTGAAGTTGTTTTTGAAAAACACTTACAATCTAAAATTCTTAAAGCACTATTTGCGAATCATATCTACGAAGAAGTCGCTTATGAAATTTACGATCTTCAGAATTCACATCAAAATATTGGTTTAGGAATGATTGGCGAGTTTGAAACTGAAATGAATGAAAAAGATTTTCTTCCTTTTGTAAAAGAAAAAATGATCGCTGACGGAATACGTCATTCTGCTTTTTTAGGAAAGAAAATAAAAAAAGTAGCTGTTCTAGGCGGCTCAGGAAGCTTTGCCATAAAAAATGCAATTAGCGCTGGAGCCGATGCTTTTTTGACTGCTGATTTAAAATACCATCAGTTTTACGAAGCTGAAAATCGATTACTTTTGGCAGATATTGGTCATTTTGAGAGCGAACGCTATACAAAAAACTATATTGTTGATTATCTTCGAAAAAAAATCCTTAATTTTGCCATCATTTTATCAGAAGAAAATACAAATCCAGTTAAGTACTTATAGAATATGGCGAATACGAAAGAATTAAGTGTTGAGGACAAGTTAAGAGCAATATACGATTTACAGCTTATTGACTCTAGAATTGACGAAATCAGAAACGTACGAGGTGAGCTTCCTTTAGAAGTGGAAGATTTAGAAGATGAAGTTGCAGGTTTAAGCACGCGTTCAGAGAAACTGAAAAGTGAACTTGAAGTAATTGAGGAGCAAATCAAGTCTAAGAAAAATGGTATTGATGAGCATAAAGAGGTTATCAAAAAATACACAAAACAACAAGAATCAGTTCGTAATAACAGAGAATTTAATTCTTTGACTAAAGAGGTTGAATTTCAAGAATTAGAAATTCAATTGGCTGAAAAGCAAATCAAAGAAATGAAAGCTTCTATCGAGCATAAAAAAGAAGTTATATCTAACTTAAAAGAAAAGCTTGACGCAAAAAGTTCTCATTTAAAACATAAAAAATCAGAACTTGACGCTATCATGGCAGAAACTCAAAAAGAAGAAATTTTCTTATCTGAGAAATCTGCTGAGTATTCAAGCCAAATCGAAGACAGATTATTAGCAGCTTATACAAGAATCAGAACTAGTGTTCGTAATGGTTTAGCAGTAGTTTCTATCGAAAGAGGAGCTTCAGCAGGATCATTCTTTACTATTCCACCGCAAACTCAAGTTGAGATTGCTTCTAGAAAAAAAATCATTACTGATGAGCACTCTGGAAGAATTTTAGTTGACAGTGCATTAGCTGAAGAAGAAAAAGAAAAAATGGAACAATTGTTCTCAAAATTCTAAATAGAAGTCCCGATTTAATCGGGACTTTTTTTATATCTTTTTTTTGCCACGAATTACACTAATTTCTACTAATTTTTAATTTGTTTCTAAATGGAATAAAAATTCGTGCTAAATTTGTGTAATTCGTGGCGAAACTTTTTTAGATCGATTCTCGAATATTATTTTTTACCACTAAATTATTTATTTTGGGAATCAAAAAAGGAATCCGTTTTATTACTTTAAAATCTGTTGGGCAATACATTAACTTTTTAAGTTATGTTCGTCCTCAAAAAGCCGTTGAGCTTTCTTATGCCCTTTTTAGTCAGCCTCGAATAGGAAGATTACAAAAAGAAGCTCTTCCAAAAATTTTGCGACATACAGAAACGGAAACTTTTAACCTTAACGAACATCATTTTCAAACTTACATTTGGAAAGGAAACGAAACTAAGATCTTATTAGTTCATGGCTGGGAAAGCAATGCTTCGAGATGGAAAAAAACGCTTCCGCATCTTCAAAAATCAGGAAGTACTATTATTGCTATAGATGCTCCTGCTCACGGTCAAAGCAGCGGTAAAGAATTTAATGTTCCGCTTTATGCCGAATTTATAAACAAAGCGGTAGAAAAATACCAGCCAACAATTATAATTGGCCACTCGATTGGCGGCGCAGCCTGCGTATATCACCAATACTTATTTCCGAATACCAGTATAAATAAAATGGTTATCCTGGGAGCTCCATCAGACTTAAAAACATTAATCGATAATTATATCTCAATGTTAAGCTTGAATACTAAAATGTTTTCACTTTTAGAAAGTAAATTTTTGGATCGATTCAATTTTAAGCTTGAGGATTTTTCAGGACAAAAATTTGCTTCAGAATTTAATGTTGAAGGTTTTATTGCGCATGACACTTCAGATGATGTCGTTGCTTTTGCAGAAGGAAAAAAAATTCACAGCAACTGGAAAAACAGTCAATTTATAGAAACCAAAGGCTTAGGCCACGGAATGCACGATGATGCATTGTACAACAAAGTGATTGAGTTTCTTTTTTCTGAAGGTTCAAAGTAACAGAGAATCAAAGGAACAAAGGTTTTTCTTATTTTGTATTTTATTTCTAACACATAATTCAAAAAAATGATTGCCGTAATTTTTGAAGTTATTCCTAACGAAGGGAAAAAAGAAGAATATTTAGATATTGCAGCGAAACTACGTCCGGAATTGGGCCACATCGAAGGTTTTATCTCAATAGAACGCTTTCAAAGCATTAGTAATCCTGATAAGATTTTGTCATTGTCTTTTTGGAAAGACGAAGAAAGTATTCAACAATGGAGAAATCTTGAAATGCATCGTCACGCACAGGCAAAAGGACGTAATGAAGTTTTTAAAGATTATCATTTAAGAATTGCAACTGTTGTTCGCGATTACGGAATGTTTGATCGAAAAGAAACTCCTGAGGATAGTTCTCAATTTCATAAATAAGAAGACAAAGTTTCAGAGCGACAAAGGGACAAAGGTTTTATTTTAATAATCCAACCTCATTTTGTCATTCCTGACAAGATTGTGAAAATCTAAAATTCTAAGAAGTCTAACAATCTAAGAAGTCCTAAATTTTGCCTATTTTTGCAGTATGGAAGAGAATTTAAAACGTTTGAATAAATTTATTGGCGAAACTGGCTATTGTTCACGTCGTGAAGCTGATAAACTTATAGAGGAAGGACGTGTTACAATAAATGGTGCTGTACCAGAAATGGGAACTAAAGTTTCACCAAATGATGAAGTACGCATTGACGGAAAACTAATTGTCGAAAAGCACGAAAAGATGGTTTATTTAGCATTCAACAAGCCAGTTGGAATTGAATGTACTACTAATCTTGAAGTTCGAAATAACATTGTTGATTACATCAATTATCCCAAACGTATTTTCCCAATCGGGAGGTTGGATAAAGCAAGTGAAGGCTTAATTTTTATGACCAATGACGGCGATATTGTAAACAAGATTTTACGCGCTAGAAATAACCATGAAAAAGAATATACGGTTACGGTAAATAAGCCTATCACGGAGCGTTTTATTCAGCGAATGGGAAATGGTGTTCCTATTTTAGACACTGTTACTAAAAAATGTAAAGTAGAACAAATTAGTAAATACACTTTCAAAATCATTCTAACACAAGGATTAAATCGTCAGATTAGAAGAATGGCGGAATATTTGGGTTATGAAGTTACGGCGTTAAAACGTATCAGAATCATCAATATTTCTTTGGACATTCCTGTTGGAAGATACCGCGATTTGACTGATGATGAAATTAAAGAATTAAATCAGTTAATTGAACCTTCGAGTAAAACTGAAGAAGCAAGTTTACCGAAAGTTGAAACTCAAAATAAGCCTTCTAACAGAAGAACAACCTTTATTTCTAAACACGATCCTAGATTTAAGAAAAGAGGAGAAAACTAAATACAAAATCCCATACGTTCTAACATATGGGATTTTTTGTTTATATTTACTTTTTATCCAAAAATTCATAATACAATGCTTTAGACAAAAAGTCTGTATTCTGATAATTTAAAATCGATTCTTCTCTAACCGCTTCTGAATATTTTCCGCTTAAATTATTTTTATTGAAATACTCACGTCGAGCATCATCGTTAAAATTCAATTCGCTTAAGAAAACCGGTTCTACTCCTTTATTTACCGAAATATTGTAATTGGTTATAAGATTTCCCCAATTCACAAAACTGCAAACTAAAATTGTTCCGTAGAAATACCAAACCATTTGATTGACTAGGTAAGCATTTGTTTTTTGTTTTGTAATTTTTAAAAAAGTATAAACCAAACCTATGATTGCTAAAATTAAAAAAGCGTAAACTCCTAAACGTTTATATGTTAATCCAAAAGAAGAAACATACTCTGAGTTTTTGATAATAGTACTAACAATCAAAACTGCATTTAAAATTATCCAGATTTTAGCGAGCCTTTTTAATGATATCGCTTCCTCATCAAAATTGAATCCTCCTTTGAAATAAAACAGAATTACACCAACAGCCATCAAAATTGAAAAAATCACAGCATTTACACGCTCATGCGTATCAGCGCTTAAATTTGCTTTATCCGCAACTTCAAAAAACTGCTCGTAATTGTATGTTCCAATAAAAATTAAAAGCAAAATATTAAGCAATAGCAAAGTAATTACACCACTCTTTCTTTCGAAATCAAGATCTAAAAATGAAAATGTACTTTGGCTCTTTACTTCAGAAATATCAGTAAACTCATTGTTTAACTTTGGATTAAATTCATAACAAGCATCCGGAACCCAATAATTCCAAAAACTAAATGAAATATAAAAGCCAAGTATCGTAATTAAGATTAACTGAAAAATATTAATATCTAAAGTATAATCTGTAAACAATGAAGAGAAATGCGCACTTCCGAAAGAATAAACGATAAAAAACAATCCCAAAAAGACGACTGGAATAACAACAAATGCTACTAATTTCTTAGCAAAATCGTTGTGAATTTTTCGCTCAGGCAGCCATTGACTAAAGATAAAAATACGTCCAATTGAAGTAAATCCGTTTAAAAAAATCAATGGAAAGATCTGTACTATTTTAAGTTCTCCCTCCTGAGTTTTAAACTGTAAAAAAAGAATTGAGAACGCTAAAGCGAAAAAGGAAGCTGCATCTCCATACCACGCAAAAGCGAAGCATGACAATATTGATGTGATTACCAAAATTAAATGCGATCTATCAACAAACTTCTCTTGAAAGAAGTAACTAGTTAACAATGTTAAAATTACACCAAAAATACCAATATTAACTCCTGGATTTTGATTGTAAAAAAGTAACGTAAAGACCACTGTACAAACTAAAATAATTTGATGCTTTTTCATGATTAAATAATTAAAAGTACTTTGTATTTCAAAGTAATTAGACAAAAAAATATAGTTATTAAGATTTCATTAATTTTTCGAGGTAAGAAAGGTGTTCTTTAAACGCCGCGCGGCCAAGCGGTGTTACTTGATAAGATGTTTTAGGCTTTTTGCCGACAAATTCTTTCTTAACTTCGATATATTGTGACTTTTCTAATGCAGAGGAATGACTTGCTAAATTACCATCGGTGATATTTAAAAGCGTTTTCATCTCGGTAAAATCTACCCAGTCGTTAACCATCAGAACGGACATAATACCCAATCTAACACGGCTTTCAAAATCTTTATTTAATTTATCAATAATTCCCATTAGGTTATTTGTATTTTTTGAACATCACTAATCCGTATATAATATGCAGGATTCCAAATCCAATGATCCAAAATATCAATCCATATCCAATATAAAAAAGCGAAATACATCCTAAAACAAGTTCAGAAAAACCTAGATACTTTATGTCTGAGAAAGTATATTTTTCTGCATTTATAACTGCCAATCCGTAAAATATTAAGGTAGCAGGCGCTATTAATCCATATATTCCATGAAATACCAAAGCCAAACAAAATATACCTCCTACCACAAGTGGCACGGCTAAATTAAATAACATATTTTTTGTTGCAGATGTCCAAATTGGCAAATTGTATTTTTTACTTTTTCTAATAGTAAAGAAAATTCCAAATGTTAATGCAAACAACAAAACTACTAAAGCGGTTACAATTAAATGCGAAACCAAATTTTCAGGAAGAACTACATCTTGCCCTCTGTAATAACCTACTCCGCGATTTTCAAGTAACATATAAGTATACAATCCGCCGATTAAGGCTGAAAGTCCAGCAAAGACTCCCGAAAGTCCGCTTAAGGATATAAATCTTGAAGAACGCTCCATCATGGAACGAATGTGTGCTAAATCTTCTTGGTGTTTCTGATTCATAATAAAAGTACTTTGCATTACAAAGTTATTATTTATTTTGAATTGGCAAGTAAAAAGCATAAAATATTTTCGTGAATAATGTAGATTCCTGCAAAGTTGTGAAAACTATGGAAGAAAACACAAGGTCTGGTAAGCTGCGTGAGGGATAGGAATAAGCTGCCGAAGCAGCATGGATAGCCCGACCGTATTTGCACAAAGGCGCACATAAACGCAAAGATTGGAGCGCCTTTTTGTAAATATGGTCACGCCCAATGCGTAAAACAAAAAAAAGCCTATTCATACGAACAGGCATTTATATTATTTTCAATTCTAAAATTTTAAAACCATCTTTTTCTTTTAAACATATACACCCCAAATGCTGATAATAGAAATGAAATAAAAAGAATAATCCAAATACCATATTTGCTTTCTTCTAAACCATTTGGCACGTTCATTCCATATACACTGGCAATTAAGGTCGGAATCACAAGGATGATAGAAATTGAGGTCATCTGTTTCATAATATCATTCATATTATTAGAAATTACAGATGCATATGCATCCATCATTCCTGTTAAGATGTTACTATAAATATTGGCTGTATCCTGTGCCTGACTTAATTCGATTTCTACATCTTCTAACAAATCCGGATCGTAGCTTGCTTTATGTGCTCGAAGATTTTTTATACGATGAAACAAAACATCGTTTGCTTTTAATGAGGTAATAAAGAAAACCAAACATTTCTCGATTTGGAGCAATGCCTGCAGTTCTTCATTTTTAATTGACTTTTCTAAATTGTCTTCTGCTAGTCTTATCTTCTGATTTATTTGTTTTAGGTATTTCAAATACCAAACGCTTGATGATAAAAGCAACCTTAAAACCCAATCAAAATTATCTTTAACTTGAATGTTTTTACGTCGTGAATACAACATAAAATCATGTATAATTTCTGTTTTATAAAAAGTAATTGTTACGCAGATATCACCTCTAAAAATTACGCCTAGCGGAATAGTCTGAAAGGGAAGTTTAATATCGTTGCTTTTTACAGGAACACGCATGATAATAAGCGTCCATCCGTCTTCGATTTCGATACGGGGTCTTTCGTCGATATCCTCTATATCATTGTAAAAAGCTTCGGGAATTTGAAGTTCTTCGAGTAAGTATTTCTTTTCTGCTTCGAATGGATCTTCAATATTAATCCAGCAATTTGGAGTCCATTTTGAGACTTCTAGTAATCCGTTGTCGTTTGTGTAAAAGGCTTTCATTTCAAAATACAGGGTGTTATCACAGCATTTTGAAAATTTCAAAAGCTGCTTTTAATTTAATACTAACGAATAATAATCGTCCATTTGGGTAAGTGTTTTTTAAGTGGTGCAAAAGTATCCTTTATTTTTAAGAACCAAAACTTTAAACTATTAATTAAATACTAAAAACAATAAAGCCTATTCTTTTGAATAGGCTTTATTGTTTTATTTTGGAGCAAATTATTTATTTTTTGCACTTCGCATTTTACGAGCTAAAAGTGTATTTTTCAACAACATTGCGATTGTCATTGGCCCTACTCCACCTGGAACTGGTGTAATGAATGCTGCTTTTTTGCTTACGCCATCAAAATCTACGTCACCTTTTATCACATAACCTTTTGGGTTTGATGCGTCATCTACACGCGTAATTCCAACATCGATAACCGTTACTCCCTCTTTTACCATATCGGCTTTTAAAAATTCAGGAACTCCTAAAGCTGTAATAATAATATCAGCATTTTTAGTGAATTCGGCTAAGTCTTTAGTACGACTGTGAGTTAAAGTAACAGTTGAATCTCCAGGATTTCCTTTACGGCTCATTAAGATACTCATTGGACGTCCTACGATATGACTTCTTCCAATTACAACCGTGTGTTTACCTGAAGTTTCAACTTTGTAACGTTCAAGCAATTCCATAATTCCGAATGGTGTCGCTGGAATAAAACTTTCCATTTCAAGCGCCATTCTACCAAAGTTTGTTGGATGAAAACCATCGACATCTTTATCAGGATCGATCGCTAATAAGATTTTTTGCTCGTCGATGTGTTTCGGTAACGGCAATTGAACGATGTATCCGTCTAAATTGTCGTCTTCGTTTAACTCTTTAATTTTAGCTAACAGTTCCTCTTCTGTAATTGTTTCCGCTAGACTTACTAAAGTAGAATCAAATCCAATTTCTTGACATGATTTTACTTTACTTCCTACGTAAGTTAAACTTGCTCCGTTGTTTCCAACCAAAACTGCTGCTAAATGAGGTACTTTTCCTCCTGCTGCTTTTATGGATTGAACTTCGGCTGCAATTTCGTTTTTAATGTCGTTAGATGTTTTTTTACCGTCTAGTAGCTGCATTGTTTTTGTTTCAGGTTTAAAGTTTTTTTTGTTTCAGGTTTCATGTTTAAAGTTTCACATTGAAACGGAACCCAATTTATTTTATCGAAAAAAGTTTCAAATTTCAGTCTCTAACTTGAAACCTGAAACTTGAAACTTTTAATTTTATTATCTCGACATTCCGCCTGGCATTCCTTTCATGCCTCCCATCATTTTCATCAGATTTTTTCCGCCCGGACCTTGCATCATTTTCATCATCTTGCTCATTTGGTCGAACTGCTTCATCAGCTGATTTACCTGCTCGACTTTAGTTCCGGAACCTTTTGCGATTCTGGCTTTTCTTTTAACATCGATTATGGCTGGTTTGCTTCGTTCTCCCGGCGTCATCGAGTGAATGATTGCTTCGATATGTTTAAAAGCATCATCTTCGATCTCTACATCTTTCATGGCTTTTGAAGCTCCTGGTATCATTCCTACCAAGTCCTTCATATTACCCATTTTCTTTACTTGTTGAATCTGCGTTAAGAAATCATCAAAACCGAATTCATTTTTAGCGATTTTCTTTTGAAGTTTTCTTGCTTCTTCTTCGTCAAATTGTTCTTGAGCTCTTTCTACAAGCGACACAACGTCACCCATACCAAGAATACGCTCAGCCATACGATCTGGATAGAAAACATCAATTGCTTCCATCTTCTCGCCTGTACCTACAAATTTGATTGGTTTGTTTACAACCGATTTAATCGAGATTGCAGCTCCACCACGAGTATCACCATCTAATTTGGTTAAGATAACTCCATCAAAATTTAAGATATCGTTGAAGGCTTTTGCTGTATTTACAGCATCTTGTCCTGTCATAGAGTCTACAACGAACAATGTTTCTTGTGGTTGAATTGCTTTGTGAACACGTGCAATTTCATCCATCATTTCCTGATCTACTGCTAAACGTCCGGCTGTATCGACAATAACAACGTTGAAACCGTTTGCTTTTGCATGTTTAATTGCATTTTGAGCAATTTCTACAGGATTTTTGTTTTCTGGTTCTGAGTAAACCTCAACACCTATTTGATCTCCAACAACATGCAACTGATTAATCGCCGCAGGACGGTAAATATCACACGCTACAAGAAGTGGTTTTTTATTTTTCTTTGTTTTTAAGAAGTTGGCTAATTTTCCTGAGAAAGTAGTTTTACCAGAACCTTGAAGTCCAGACATTAAAATAACGCTTGGATTTCCAGATAAATTAACTCCGGCAACATCACCTCCCATTAATTCTGTCAGCTCATCTTTTACCAGCTTCACCAATAATTGTCCTGGTTGAAGCGTTGTTAAAACGTCCTGACCAATTGCTTTTTCTTTTACTTTGGTTGTAAAATCCTTAGCAATTTTAAAGTTAACATCGGCATCAAGCAAGGCACGACGAACTTCTTTTAAGGTATCGGCAACGTTTACTTCTGTAATTTTACCATGTCCTTTTAATATATGGAACGCTTTATCTAACTTATCACTTAAATTATCAAACATACTATTTTCTTTATTTGAAGTGCAAAGATAATCTAAATAGCTATTTCAGGCAATTTTTATTTATACGCATTTTTTGCCACAAAGGCGCAAAGGCGCAAAGTTTTTTTGCCACGAATTACACGAATTTGCCTAATTGTGAAAATTATTTTTTCACTCTCGCAGATTTAGCAGATTGGGCAGATTACTTTTTAGAGTAAACACAAAAATCAGCTAAATCTGCGAGAAACAAAAAAGACGCAAAGAATAAAACCTTTGCGCCTTTGTGACTTTGTATCTATGAACCTGTTATTTTAAAACTGGAAGTAAATAAATGGCTGTGAACCGGCTACTGCCGTTGCATAAACAATCCAGTAAACGAAACCTAGAATTACTGCTTTTAATAATAATGGTGTTTTGTCAAAAACGAATTTCATTTTGTCTGTTATTACTTCTGGCAAGAAATGCCAAATGTATCCAAAAAGCATTAATAAAAACACATTTTTATATCCTAAAATAATGGCCTGCCAATGTTCTGGCTCAAAAGTTAACTGACCAATATTATTAACTACCTGTAAAGCGGTTTCGAAATCTCTTGCACGGAAAAAGATCCAGCAGAAAACCACAAAATGGAATGTAATCACTATTGAAAAGAATCTCCACAAGAAATTTGAACCTTCTTTTTTAGGAGGGAAGAATTCCATAAAAATCTTATGAACAGCTAATGCTAAACCGTGTAATGCTCCCCAAACAATAAATTGTGCTCCTGCTCCATGCCATAATCCTCCCAAAAGCATTGTTGTAAACAAATTCAAATTTGTTACTAAAGTTTGTCGGCGTTTACTTGAAAGTAAAAAAGACAAGCAAAAAAGTGCAATTGAACCAAATGCAATTATTAACGGAATTACACTAGTGCTGTAACTTGTTATTCCCCACAACAGCAATCCGAAAAAGAATAAACTCGGAAATAAATATCCTGCAAATGATCCTTCTCTATTTCCACCTATAGAAATGTACAAGAAATCTTTTAACCAAGTTGAAAGCGAAATATGCCATCTTCTCCAGAAATCTGTAATCGATGTTGACTTATATGGCGTTCTAAAGTTGGCTGGTAATTTGAATCCGAGTAATAAAGCGATTCCTATTGCCATATCTGAATATCCAGAGAAATCACAATAAATTTGGATAGCGTAACCGTAAGATGCCATTAAGTTTTCGAATGAAGTATAACTCATTGGTGTATCAAAAACACGGTCGACAAAATTTACTGAAATGTAATTTGAAATTACTGTTTTCTTAATTAATCCTCCAATAATCAAAAACAAAGCGTTGTTGACATCTTCTTTTGTTAGATTTAACTTTTGATAAATCTGCGGCAGGAAATCTTTGGCACGCACAATTGGTCCAGCAACCAGCTGCGGGAAAAAGGAAACGAAAAACAGATATTCGATATAGTTTTTTGTAGGCTTAATTTCTTCTCGATAAATTTCAATAATATAACTCATCGATTGAAAAGTATAAAATGAAATTCCAACGGGAAGAAATATATCATGAAACTTAAAATTACCATTGAACATATCATTGTAAGTTGCAATCATAAAGTTGGTATACTTGAAATATCCAAGTAATCCTAAATTTAGAATCACACTTATAACCAGATAGAGTTTTTTTCGACTGTCTTTTGTTTCATTATAGATAATTTGGCTTAACCCATAATCTACAACTGAAGAGAGCAGCAACAATAAAAAGTAAATTCCGCTTGACTTATAATAAAAGAAAAGCGAGAAGAGAATAACGTAGGTTAATCTTAAATAAAATGTTTTACGCAAAAAACCATACACAAAATAAAAAACCAGAAATAATCCTAAGAATAATCCCGTATTAAATAATAGTTTTTCGTCTGGATTATAAATAAACCAGCTTTTTACTTGTTCTATTGTAATTGCACCAAAATGACCTATGAACCAATCATTAATGCTGTCTATTGTTATCAATTTAATTCTTTAATTTAAAATTTTCGTATGCTTTTAAAAATGCCTCTGTAAACAAACTGCCTTGTTTTTCATATCCTTTTTTGGAATAATGAACCCAATCTGGCCCAATTAATCCGGTAGTTTTCAGATTTCGAATTCCGTCCATTCCGCCAAGTTCTCCATATAAATCCCAAACTGCAAAACCATCTGTTTTTGCAATTTCAAGAATACTTTTTGCGTAATCTCTGATGTAAATATTTGGTCTTCTAGCTTTGAGCAGCGAAGGCGGCGGAGTTGTAACTATTATAGAAACATTGCTATTATGCTCTTTTACTTTTTTTATAAAATCACGTAATTCTCCTATATAGGCAGCACTTTCCATATGATCATAACTTTCGTTTGTTCCCAGCGAAAGAACCAACAAATCTGGATGCAATGATTTTAACTGTTCAAAAAATAAAGGGTATTTATTATAATCTGAAAATTTTGCACCATTCACACCAATTCCGCTATAAATAATCCCTGGAGCATCTTTTTCTAAAACAATTCCGTTAAGCTCATATTTCTCTGCATTTTTGTTGGGAAGCAGATAAATCTTATCCAGCGGTTTTTCTGAATGGTAGGTATGAGAAAATGAATCTGATTCTAAATCTAAAGTGACAAATTCTGAACTTACAATATTCTTTGGTCTAGTTTCGTTGGTTGAAATTTTTAATGTTCTTCCAGCACGAATATTATTAGATTTTAAGTGATTGTCTCTTTTTATTTCGGCAATCGATACATTGTATTTATCGGCAATTGTCGAAATTGCTTCTCCTTTTTTTATTTTATGTGTTATGACTTTTTGCTCTGTTGTCTGAATTGTTTTTGTTTGGGTTGATGTCGCCAAATTAAACATATCCTGATTTTGAGGTGTTATAATATAAATGGAATTAAACTTATAAGCTGCATCTTTAATATTCAATTCAACAACAAAACCGTCATTATCCCTCCAAAGTGCAATTCCGCTTAAACCAACAGGACAGTTTTTAAAAGGATGAATATTACGATAGCTTTCCCATGCTCTGTTTGAATAAAAACGTTCGTTGTAAGAACCATTTGTTTTTGCCAATTGATAAGGAAAAACTAAACCTCGTCCAGCATTTCCAAATTTTTGCTGGAGATTTTTCCTGATTTCATTGGTCATTAAATCACTCTGAATATGAGAATCTCCAATGTGGGCAATATTTATTTTATGATTATTATTGCTTTCATTATCCTTTACTTTCTTAAAAAACGACTCTAATACAACTGCATTATAAATTTGATTACCTGAAATAGGCTCAATTACTGCTGTATCAATCTTATGAATCATATTTTTTGTTATTGAAAGTGAATCTGTCTTGGGAGTTTTATCGTTTGTTGAAAAAAAAAGACAACAAAAGAAAATAATTAGTCTATTCATTTACGCTGTCTATTTTTACAGATACGGAATCTGTTTTGGGCTTTTTACTTGTTCTAGTTGTAACGCCTGATTCGCGTTTTTCACGTAAAACCTTATATTGCTCGTAACCTTTGTTTAATTGATTGTACAACAAATTACCAATTGCTTTTGCACCTCTTTGATTAAAGTGTGTATAATCTTTATTGGCTTTTGCCGGAGCTTCGTCAACCCATTTTACCATTGAACCGTCACCTCCCATTAAGGTATATAAATTAACAAATCCGGATTCTGTTTCTAATGCATATCTTTTTTGAGCTTTCATTAAAGGAACTACGGCAGAATCTGTTTTCATTTCTAAATCATATTTAGTCGATTTATCTGCTGTTGAAACAATTAAAATAGAAACTCCCGGAAATGACTCTTTTATTTTGTTAACGGTTTTTGTCATTCCTTTTTCATACCAAAAATAATTTTTAGTCCCATAATTCAATACGTTTGTTCCGTAATGAAGAATAATCAAATCGTATTTTAAGCTGTTATTAAAAGCTTTCATCACATTGGCATCAAACATAGAAATTGGAAGACCTGAATTTCCTCTTTGAGAGAAATTATCAACATGAACACCGCTGCCGTTGTCAAAATTAAATCCGTAAATTGGAATTGAATCAGCATGAATAAAATTTGCTTTAAATCCTTTTATACTTCCTGAAGTCACTTTTAAACTGTTTACTAGATTACTTGGAGCCAGCGTTTTTCGCAGTGTATCTTTTCCGATTATAAAGTTTACATTTCCTTTTTTAGAAGATCTTCCGTAAAATAACGTTGGATTATCTAAGGTTTTTGTATGTTTTGGAAGCCCGGCTTCGTACTGAACCCAAGTTGTGTTTGATTTGTCATTTGCAAAAAACACGTGTCCGTTTACACCAAAAGGACTTGTTGGTCTTTTTACATTTAAATACGATTGGGTTTTCCAGTTTTTAGAATAAGTCGATTTTACTGATCCGCGTGAGGCTGCAGATTCTGATGTTATAGGCACAAAACCTACTCCATTTCCGCCAAAGCGATCTTGATAATTCGTTCGAACATCTTGTACAATTAAATCCCCGTCTGTCATCGAATCTCCATAATAAGCAATTCGGACTTTACTTTGCGGATTTTGCTCCAGCTGATATAATTTTTCGTAAAAAGAAATCAGGTATTGATACCCTTTATAATTATCAAATGTTTCTGATGGAAATTCGATTCCTTCAGATGCATCATAAACAATTTTTTCCTGCCCAAGTTTACGTTCGCTTTCCTCAATACTATCGCTTTTTGATGACAAAGAATCTTTTGCAACAGACTCTAGAAGCAGACTGTCGATTAGTACATTTTTTGAATCTACTTTACTGTCAGAAAAAATCTTATCTGGCAAGATTTGCTTAAATCCGATGAAAGCTACAAACGCTAATGCTACGATTGCAAAAGACTGAAAGAAATATGATTTTGTATTCACTTACTAATTATAATTTGAAAGGTAGGATTTCAAGAATTAATTATCAAAATTCCTGTTAATTCTGTTTGAAAAAAATAATGCGCAAAGATAGAATTAAATCGTTCATTTTTTGCTCATTTTAACAATAAAGAAAACAAAAAAAAGAGGCTAGAAAATTCTAACCTCTTTATCAAAAAAAAATAAAAAAACAAAGCTAATGATTAACTGAATTTTTAATGTTTTTAAATCAAAAACTAGAAGCAAAGAGACCTTTACATTTCTAATTTTTGGTATTCTATTATTTCAATATCGCGTATTCTAAAACAATATTGCCTCTTTCTCCTGCATCATTTGTCATTGCAAGGAATTTAACTTTATAATAGTTTCCTGCAGCATCTTTAACTACATAAAAACGATCTGTTCTAATGCTTGGCAATGAACCGTTTTGTCCTCCGCCATTTCTCCAGTTAGCTCCAATCATTCTTTGATCTGTAACAGAAGGTTTAAAGCTGTCTTCTACAACTTTTGCTTTTGTAAAATCAGCATAAGATCCTCCTGCAGAAACTAAAACTTGGTAAACTTGTGTTCCTCCTTTTAAATTTGTAGTAATAAAATCTGAATATCCGTAAGTAACTTCACCGCTAGGTCCCATGTTTAAATAATTTGTAAACACAGTAAAATTTAAATCCCATTTCGCTTTTGCTGGTTCAACTGAAACCGTATTTCCTGAAGTTAAACTAAAAAATGTGAAATTAAAATCAGCATCTTTAGAAACTGTTTTTTCTGTAAATGTTTTTGAAGCTAATTCAGCATATTGAATTTTATATCCATTACCGCTTCTTAAAATTCTAACTTTCCTCCATCCTCTAGGATCTCCATCAACTGCAACATTCCCAACATTTGCCTTTGCAGTTCCTACTGCATATCCAAGATTTACTAAATATACTTTGTTATCAGCATCTGTTGCCGAAATTTCTGCAATTGCAGTACCGATACCTGCTCCTGCTCCTGCCAAAACCCCTGTAGGATTATCAACATATCCGTTTGAAGCTAGAGTTTCTCCTCCTCCTGCTAAAACTTTTGTATCGATTTCTTGCGCTACTGTAATATCAGATGTTTCTAATTTTTTAACAGCCATTTTAAGTGATCCATTAAGGATAACTCTAAAATCTGTACCTGTAGAAAATCCAAAATCCCAAGCTCCTCTATTTACAGATTTAGATTCTGCAGTACTTAAATCAAGATAAACTTGATTTGGCTGATTTGCTCCGCCTACTGATTCTTTCAACGTTTCTCCTACTGTTGGAACTTCAACTGGAGTACTATCATCATCACTTGAACATGAAGCCAGCGACAATAGGGCGATTGATAAAAATAAAAGTTTTTTCATTGTATTCTGTATTTATATTAAAGATTAAGGTTATATGCTAATTTTAAAAAATAGGAACGGCCGTAAGCAAGCATTACTTCTCCTGGTGAAGCATGCACCGCATTTTGATTTGTACCTGATTGTATTACATTGGTGACATTAAGAATATTTCTTGCTCCTAAAGTGACTTCAAATTGATCTTTAAAGAAATTTTGTCGAATTGAAGCGTCAAGCCAATTGCTTGGGTCGATTGTAGATAAAAGATAAGATGACGAACCTTCTACAAACTGCTGTGTTCTGCCATTGTATTTATAATAACCAGAAATTATAGTTTTCCATTTCGGAATTACATACGATGCACTTGCATTTAAATTAAAGGAATAAAGAAACTTATCGTCTGATGTAAATTCTTGATTTTTTATCTCTTGAGAAATTCCAACAATCGCTGCACCAAAATTAAAAGATAGATTGCCTTTTTTAAATTGATTCATTGTCGAGAAATTCCACATTCTGTATTTACTGATATTAACGTATTCGTATTCTGGATTACCTGTGTCAGGATTGAATCTTACCAAAGCCATATCAATTCTATCATCAACATCTAAATAACTTCCAGCAAACGTGTTTGAAAGTTGAATTCCTGATGAAAAAACAGTTGTTTTTTTAAGACTAGCTTCATAAGACATACTTGTTTCTGGAATAAGATTTTCGTTTCCAGTAAAAAAATGCCCGTCAAAGATTTGTTTTGAATATAACTCTTCGAAAGTCGGCGTTCTAAATGAGCTTCCGTAAGAGCCTCGAAGTTCAATCCCTTTATCAAACAAATATCTCAAACCAAGAGATGAAGCATATTGATTATCAAATTGAGATTGCGCAGAAAATCGTATTCCTGGTCTAATAGAAAATCGCTGCGTTGCCATGATTTCTGAAGAAGCAAAAAAATCATAGTTTTCAAGTGTTTTTCGAACGGGCGACATAATATTATTTGCTTCTTGAACAAGGGAATAACCACGATTATTGACAAACTCATATCCAATTTGCAGATCAACTTTTTTGTCTGAAAAAAAGTTATTCAACGTTCCTGTAGAATAAAGTACTTCCATCGACTGATCTTTGACCGTAACATTATTTGCTTCTGTTTTAGTAGATAAGTAATATCTAAAATCTTCTACATCACGCGCTTGTTTTTGATGAGAAAGAGAAACATTGTAATTCAATTGTGAAAACAGTTTACCCGTCGCATTTAAGTTATGAAAATAACGATTTGTTAAATATCGTTTATCATCAGCATAACGATACGAACCCAAAGTAGAATTGTATCCAGATTGTACTGTACTATTATAATAATCTACATTTTCATCCAAATACTCGAATTTGTAGAAAAATCGAAAATTATCTTTATGGTATGCGATTACTGCCGAACCGTTTAACTGGTCTTTTGGAAGCCATCTATATCCTCTTGTACCATCATTTTCACTATAATCAATTCCATTTTTATCGCTCAAATATCCTTGAAAATCATTTCGATTGGCACCTAATGAAAAATACCAATTTTTATTAAATGTATGAGATACTTTTAAAGCCTGTACGTGGCGTCCTTCCTTAAAAAGAGAATATTCATCACTAACCGTTTCTTCTTGAACTGATGCTGTAATTCCCCATTTATATTTCGAAGATTTTTTAGTTATAATATTTAAAACACCACTTACAGCATTAGCTCCATAGGTAACTCCCATTGAACCTTCAACAATTTCAATATGATCAACATCATTTAAATTGATTTGTGATAAATCAATATTATTTCCTAAACCTGCCTCATTAACCAATGGAACATTATCTATCAAAATTTTAAAATACTGTGCATCTAATCCAAATAAAGAAACTGTAGATCGACCGCTTGTTCCACTTGGTCTTACTGTAATATTTAAATATTGATTTAAAACATCAGCCAAATTATTTGCTGCTAAATTTTGTATATCCTGATTTGAAATCACACGTACATTAAATACCGATTTCTTAATTGATTGGGGCTCAAACTGCCCGGTAACAACCACTTCAGAAAGTTTTTCTCGTGAAGCAATAGTATCTTTTTGCTGTGCAAAAGAAATTTGACAAAAAGGCAATGCTGCAAAAAGGATAAATTTTAGTTTCATTATTTTTATTCAATCTTAATAATCGGTGCAAATATATAACTATTTTTAATTGTTCTAAATAAAATTTATATATTTGCAAAAATTTAAAAACAAAACAATAAGTTATGATTTCAAAAAGCCTCTACTTTTCAGCCATTATGGCTTTGACATGCAGCCTTGGTTTCAGTCAGGACGCAAAAAAACAGCAAGACATTAAATCGATCAAATCAATGTGCGGTTGTTATGAAGTGAAATTTAATTTTGCAGAAACTTTTCAATATGCTAAAGATTCAGCAACATACAAACCTTCACAAACTAAGCATGAATCTGCTTTAGAATGGGTAGAATTGCTAGAAGACACTCCTAACAAAATTGTAATGCAGCACTTATTAATTGTTAGTGATGATATGATTATTAAACACTGGAGACAAGATTGGCTTTACGAAAACACAGACTTATATTCATTTGACAAAGGAACTTCTTGGAAGTATAAAAAACTGGATAAAAAAGCCGTAAAAGGACAATGGACTCAAAAAGTATATCAAGTAGATGACAGTCCAAGATATGAAGGATCATCAACTTGGGTACATGTTGACGGAAAAGATTATTGGGCAAATGTTGCTGATGCACCGTTACCAAGAAGAGAGCAAACTCACCGTAATGATTACAATGTTTTAAAAAGAAGAAACATTCATGAAATCACGGCAACTGGCTGGAATCATGAGCAAGATAATGACAAATTGATTAGAGATGACAGCGGGAAAGATGTTTTGTTAGCTCAAGAAAAGGGATTTGATGTTTACACAAAAGTACCAGATATTAAATGTATCGCTGGTCAAAAATGGTGGGTTGCAAACAATGCACTTTGGAAAAATGTTCGTGATAAGTGGCAAACTTTATTCGACAGACATCAAGATTTAAACTTAGAAGCTAAAGTTGACAGAAAAGCACTTTACTCACTTTTGTTTGACTTAAAACCAAACGCAACAAAAGCTGAGAGTGATGCAATCATCAACAAGTTCGTAAAATAAAAAATGTTTGTGTTAGTTGTAAAAAAGCCGATAGTTTTAGGACTATCGGCTTTTTACTGTAAACAAAAAACCGTCTGAAATTTAATTCAAACGGTTTAGCATTTATAATTTTACCAACAACTAATTCAAATAGTTAAAATCAAACAATGCATAGTTACTTTGAAAGATCAAAACTATTTAGTTTTTATCCCAAAATAGTTTTGTAGATAACTTATCTCCTCCAATTGCAGCCGCTGCCGCATTGTAATTTGTAGCATTTAAAGTCTGTTCTCGAATTGGGTAAGCCATTCTTGAAGGAATTTGTCCATTTGCAGCCGCATCAGCGTTAGGCGGCGGCGTAAGGGCTGGGAAGTTTAACCTTCTTGTAAACGTCCATCCTTCAAAACCTCTATTAAACATAGCGTACCATGCTTGTTCGCCAATTTTTTGCTGCCAAGTCCCAACAGCAGTACTATAAGCAACTGTTGACTGTGCTAAGTAAGTATCAGCAGCAGCTGTTGATATTCCCCAATCTTGCATTGAAGCTTTGATCGCATTATTGTAATGACTTTCTGCTGTCCCATATACTGAAATACCTCTTTCTACTGCTTCTGCTAATAAAAATTCAACTTCTGCATAATCCAAATAAGTTCCTTTAAAATCAGGTGCTTGAATTAGATCGCTGATATGTGTAAATTTCCCAAAACTATTTTTAACTCCAATCACCCCGCCTTTATATGGCAACGGATTTCCATCTTCGTCTTGTAAGTTTTGAGCAAAATAAGCTTTTGTTCTAGGATCGTTCTTAGCAACTAATGCATCTACAAATGGTTTCGCTGGTACAAAATCATGTCTGCCTCCAAAAACTAAATCTACAAAAAGCGGATTAGTATTTGGTACATTTTTCTCGTACGCTATTTTCGCATTATCAGCATTAGATGCAAATACATTTTTTGATGCAGAAATAATTGCGGCGTCTGCAATAACATCCTCCAGACCCGAAGCTTTAAGATTTATCCCTAATTTCAATTTAATACTATTTGCAAATTTTATCCAAGAAGTTAAATTATCTCTATAAATAACATCTGCATTTCCAAATGCGGCATATCCTGTCTCAATATCTGTCATATCTTTATCAAGACGCACAATTAAATCCTTATAAATATTCACTGCTTTATCATACTTTGGAAGATAATTTCCTGAACCTTTTAATGCATCTGAATAGGGAATATCTCCAAAAGTATCAACTAAAATCTGATAAGAGTAAACCGTTAAAATATCTATTAAAGCAAGCTGGTTCTTTTTTATTGCTGTTTTAGATACAAAATCAGGATCAGAAACTAAAATAAATTCATTTTCTACTGCTGATTTTGCCATCACTAAATCGCTTAAAGATCCATCATTTGTTGTTGTTCCTGAGAAATAAGCATTCCAATGATTTCCTGAGATATTTCTAGTTGTCCATTGATAAACTGATTCATCAATATAAGTAGTCTCAGTCCATTGCTGATTCACTAGTCTAAATATGTTTTTATTTACACTAGTATTAACAACTTGCTCCGCAATACCTTTTTGAGCACTGGTAAAAAGTGAAGCAGCCGGCACCTCAGAAGGATTTTTTTTATCTGTATTCAAGTCCGTCAAATCACTGCAAGAACTTGTAAGTGCTAAAACACTTAAAAAATAAATTATTTTTTTCATGATATTGTATTAAAATTTAAATGTTAAGTTAAATCCTATATCCCTTGTTGTAGGCAATGACCCAACGGAATAACCTCTGGAGTTATTTCCAGATGACAATCCACTCTCAGGATCTGCGTAAGGCAGATTTTTACTTATTATCCACAAATTAGAACCTAACAAACTAAATGTGGCAGCGTTAACAAATGTTCCTTCAAACATTCTCTTAGGAAAATTGTATGAAATGGAAATCTCTCTTAATTTTACATAAGAGGCATCATAAACAAATGCTTTAGCAGGCTCAGCTAAGTAACCATAGTTATTAGAATAAACACTTGGATTCTGAGATATCACTTTATTTGGAGTTCCATCAGGAGCAACTCCTGCATTTAAAACACCTGTTTCACGGATAGTCCCCACAGCTGTTTCTTTATACAAACCGGTAGCTAGTCCGTAGTACATATCTAAAGAAAAGATATCACCTCCCTTTTGAGTATCGATTAAGAAACCAAAAGAGACATTTTTGTAGGTAAATTTATTTCGTATACCTCCTATCCAATCTGGTGTGACATTTCCAATTGTATTATCTGATGTAGTTGTAATCATATATTTACCTGTGGCTTGATCTATTGTTGGCTGACCATTTGTATAAACATAATCAGTTCCTTTTATACTTCCATAAGCTTCATTAAGAGTTGCATTGGTTGTAACACCTCCTTGAAAAGATGCTAGTTGCAAATTCTCAATACCTCCAGGCAATGAAACAACTTTACTTCTGTTGTTAGACCAGTTTACAATAATATCCCAACTAAAATCTCTTGTTTTAATAGGAGTTCCCATAATTTGAATTTCTAACCCTTTATTTTCAATATTACCACCATTTACAACTGCATTTGTAAATCCTGATGCAGAAGATACTGCTGCTGATACAATTTGGTCGACAGAGTTTGTTTTATAATAGGTAACATCAAATCCTAAACGTCTATTAAGCATACTTGTTTCTAAACCAACTTCGAAAGATTTTGTTCTTTCAGGTTTTAGATTAGGATTCCTATTAAGATTAGGCAAAGTATACATTGGTTCATTATTAAAATTAGAACTTCTTGTATAAGTATTTGTTAGTTGCAATGCATCTGCATCATTACCTACTTCTGCATAATTCATTCTGAACTTCCCTAAATTCAACCATTCTGCTTTCATTAAATTGGAGAATAAAATAGATCCGGAAACTGCAGGATATACATACGAATTATTTCCATTAGGAAGTGTCGAAGACTCATCACGTCTAACAGAAGCATCCAAAAAATAGGTGTCTTTGTAACCTAAAGAAGCCTGAGCATAAATACCGTTTACTTGTTTCGTGTACTTTGCTTCTGTAGGAAAAGGCAATGCATATCTTGAATTTGACAATGCATATATTCCAGGCGTCACTAAACCTCCAATTGTAGATGAAAGCACACTCTCTTTATCATTTCTTCTTACATTCGCACCTAATATTCCTGTCAAACTAAAATGTTCAGCAAATTTTTTATTGAAATTCAACATGAAGTCGTAATTGATTTCTTTGAAATTGTTATCAAATCTCTGATAACCTGAAGTTTCATCAACGGGAGATAATCCAAAACCTGAGGCAATAGAGCCAACAGCTCTTCTTTCTTCTTGAAGTTCTTTATAAGTATCTAGAGATACACGACCTAAAGCACTTAACCAATCTGTAATTTTATAATCTAGAGATGCATAACTAAATAAGCGCGTTCTGTTATCTGAAGAATAATTTTGATAACGAGTAAAATAAGGGTTATCCCAATAAGCTGGTACTAAACCTTCTGCCGATGTTGGATCTGCCCAATTCCAAGTAACGTTTTGTCCGCCAGAAACTTTATAAACATTTTGCAGTTCTTTTAGATCAGTATTGGTTTGCCACCATTGTCTAAAATTCCCCAAAATATTATCGTTGTAACCTGTTGAGTTTCTACCAACAGTACTTTGAAGGGTAACAGCAGCATATGCATTTGCGGTTAATTTATCTGTAATTTTTTGACTAAATCTAGCACTTAACTGATTCTTTTTTAATTCACTGTTTGGTAAAATCCCTGATTGAAGTGTATTTACATAAGACAATGAAAGACTTGATCTATCCGTAGCTTTTTCAAGGGATAAGCTATTTACATTAGTCTGAGCCGTTTTAAAAAAAGTAATTGGTCCATTTTTGGCTGCACTCCAAGGAGTTGCTTGTCCATAATTTTTTGAATATGGAGTAAAGGCGTCCCATTGATAAACAGGCTGTCCAGTAAAAGCATCTCCATAAGAAGCGTCATTAGAAGTATCGACGGTAGGAATAGGGCTCTCGGCATCAAGAAAGGAACTTCCAATTCCATATCCAGATCCATATTTAGTTTGATATTTAGGAAACGTCGATTTGTCAACTGTCCCTACGGTAAAGCTGCTTGAAAAAGTAAATCCAACTTTCTTGTCTTCTTTCTTTCCTTTTTTTGTCGTAACCATCACAACTCCATTAGCTGCTCTAGATCCATACAAAGCTGTTGCCGCTGCTCCCTTAAGAATATTTATACTCTCAATGTCTTCCTGATTGATATCGGAAACACTATTGCCATAATCATATCCTCCACGTCCTGATGTCTGAGTCGTTGTATTCGAATTTGAATTATCTACTGGCACACCATCAATCACCCAAAGAGCCTGATTGTTTCCTGTTAGAGATTTATTCCCACGAATTACTACGTTTGTTGAACCTCCAAAGTTTGTATTTCTAGAAACCTCTACACCTGCAGCTTTCCCTGATAATAAATTAGCCACATTTGCATTTCCTGCCCCACCATCTAAATCTTTACCTGAAATTTGCTGTGTTGCATAACCTAAAGATTTTTTCTCTCGTTTAACTCCCATTGCGGTAGTTACTACTACTCCTTCAAGTTCGGTTGTATTATCGACTAATTTTATATTAATCAAAGAAGAATTCACAACTACTTCTTGTGTTTTCATTCCTACATAACTAAAAACTAGAACTTGATTTGTGCTGGCTTTAATTGTATACTTCCCATCAAAATCCGTTTGAGTTTCCAGCTTAGTTCCTTTCACTAATACACTCACTCCCGGCAAAGGCACTCCCGCATTGTCAGAAACTGTTCCTGTAATTTTTTTCTCTTGAGCTGCTATCAAATGCATACCAAGAACAAAAAAAAGCACTACTAATACTTTTAAATTTTGTTTCATTATTTTTTTGTTTAGAATTATTGGGGTCGAACTTATAAAATTAAAATAATTTTAACAAGTTTTATATGTCATTTAACATCTAAAAAGAAATATAATTACTACAATTTAATTATTGTTTGATTAAAAAAACGGATAATAACTTACAAAAATCATGAAGTGGATAGGGAAAAGAAAAGAATCTAGCCTATTAATAAAATCAGTACATTTTTTAATAGTGTACTTAACAAAATGAAAAAGCACTGCAGAAAACCTAAAAAAACCGTCTAAAAATTTAGACGGTTTTAAATCCTTACCATTTTACGCTAAAAGTGTTACTAATTCAAATAGACCAAAACGGATATAAGGAAGATATTTTCATCCTACATTTGACGATAAAAAAAGCGGATTTTTTATAGAGATAGTTGTTTTGCTGTAAAGAACAAAACATAATAATTGTAAGAAGGGAGTCTTACATTACCAAACAAAATTTGTTCTTTTGATTTCTGAAGCAAATATAACAAAAATAAAAGTCTTTTCCTACAAAATTAAAATATAAATATAAAACAATACTTATATTGACGTTCTTCACTCTTTTTACTGTAGTAACGAAACAAAAAAAGCCAATAGTTTTTCAACTATTGGCTTTATATAATTTAAAAATGTTTTCGCTAATTATTTGCTTGGATCAACACACTCAGAATAAGTAACGATATGTTTAGTCAAATCTGTCCATTTTGGCTCAGGATTATCAGAAATCACTTTTTGACAGCTTCCCCATAATGGTTGAAATTCTTTTTTATAATCTTTTTTCTTTAATAAAAATGCTGGAGAATCTTTTTTAGCAACATAATATGATTTTGCATCTCCACCAACAAATTTAACTCCTCCTACTCCTAAAGATGTAGTTTCTTTTGCATAAGGGTCGCAGTATACTTTTACGTCTTTACTAAATCCAGGATTTAAAAGCTGCATTAATAATTTTGAATTTTTCTTTTTAACTTTTACGTCAGCAGTTTCAAAATAAGCGTAACCTTGGTTTAAGAAATCTTGATTTAATTTCTCATCATTCCACTTTTTGAAATCTTCAAGAAAATTTAGTTTTTTTCCTAAATTATCAAGTCCGCTTGGCGGTAAATACATAAACTTAATATCTTCTGGTTTTAGTTTGTGTTTTTTTCCAGCTCCATCTTGCAATTTGATGAATTCAATTAATCCTTTGTCTCTGTCAATATCTCTAATAGTTCCATTAATTTCAGTTCCGTCAGCCAAAGTTATATACGCTGTTTTACTGTGTGAAAATCCATAAGATGGGGAAATTAAATTTTGTGCTTTCGCTGCGGTAAATGCAACAAAAAGCATCATAAAAAGTAACGGTTTTTTAATCATTGTTTTGGTTTTAGAATTGTGCCTACTCTCACGATTTTCGGCTTCCTCGCTTTATTTTTACAACACAAAAGGAAGATTATCTTCCTAAAAAAAAATCATGTTTTTAATTACAATTGACAATCATTTTCCTACTGTAAACATAATTATAAAAACGATATATACAAGCCATAATTTATTTTTTTACACGAAAATTCAGGCATACTATTCATAACATTTCACTAACAATAACTTTAACTTTTGTACATTTTTCAAAACACTAGTTATCAAATTAATTCAAAAAAAAAGCTGATAATTGTTTCCAATTATCAGCTTTTTAATAGGTTTTATTCAACTACATTCTTTCAGGAACTTCAATCCCTAATAGTGTAAATGCAGATTTAATAACTTCGGCAACTTTTTGTGAAAGCTGTACTCTGAATATTTTTTTCGTCAAATCTACTTCACCTAAAATATGAACTGATTGATAGAACGAATTGTATTCTTTTACTAAATCGTAGGTATAGTTTGCAATTAATGCCGGGCTGTGATTTTGTGCTGCATTTTGAATTATCTCAGGAAAAAGCTCGATTTGTTTTACGAGTTCTTTTTCTTTTTCGTGCATTTCTTCAATCTGTGATTTAGCCAAAAAATCAAAATCGGCTTTACGAATGATTGATTGGATTCTTGCATAAGTATATTGAATAAACGGACCAGTATTTCCAGCAAAATCAACAGATTCTTCAGGATTAAACAAAATACGTTTTTTAGGATCTACTTTTAAAATATAATACTTTAATGCCCCAAGACCGATTGTTTTATACAATTTAGCTTTCTCCTCATCAGAGTAACTATTTAACTTCCCGAGATCTTCCGAGATTTGTTTTGCGGTATCTGCCATATCCTGCATCAAATCATCTGCATCAACAACAGTTCCTTCACGGCTTTTCATTTTTCCGGAAGGTAAATCAACCATTCCGTATGATAAATGATATAAGCTTGACGCCCAATCAAATCCTAATTTTTTAAGGATTAAAAACAAAACTTTAAAATGATAATCTTGCTCGTTTCCAACGGTATAAACCATACCGCCAACATCCGGCATGTCTTTAACACGCTGAATTGCTGTTCCAATATCTTGCGTCATATAAACAGCAGTTCCATCAGAACGTAATACAATTTTACGATCTAAACCTTCATCTGTCAAATCAATCCAAACAGAACCGTCAGGATCTTTTTCAAAAACGCCTTTATCAAGACCTACTTGAACAACATCTTTCCCTAATAAATAAGTATTGCTTTCGTAATAGTATTTATCAAAATTAACTCCAAGGTTAGAGTATGTTACAGCAAAACCGTCATAAACCCATTGGTTCATTTTTTTCCAAAGAGCAATAACTTTCTCATCTCCAGCTTCCCATTTTTTAAGCATTTCTTGTGCTTCAATAATAATTGGTGCTTGTTTTTTTGCTTCTTCTTCGGTTTTACCAGTTTCTATTAATTGATTAATTTCTGCTTTGTAAGCTTTGTCAAATTCAACGTAATATTTACCAACTAATTTATCTCCTTTTAAATTTGAACTTTCGGGAGTTTCTCCGTTTCCAAATTTTTCCCAAGCCAGCATCGATTTACAGATATGAATTCCGCGATCGTTGATGATTTGTGTTTTATAAACTTTTTTTCCTGAAGCTTTAATAATTTCAGCCACAGAATATCCTAACAAATTGTTACGCACGTGACCTAAGTGTAAAGGCTTATTTGTATTTGGCGAAGAATATTCGACCATAATTGCCTTATCTTCAGCATTTGGAGTTACATATCCAAATTTAGAATTGTCTTTTATATCATTAAAGAAATTCAAATAATAACTGTCTGATATTACAATATTCAAGAAACCAGAAACCACATTGAAACGAGCAACTTCTGAAACATTTTCAACAAGATAATTTCCAATTTTATTACCTAATTCCGCAGGATTGCTTTTAATAACTTTTACCAAAGGAAAAATCACCATTGTAATATCGCCTTCAAACTCTTTTCTAGTAGTTTGAAATTCGATTTTATCAACTGTAACGTCAAATAATGCTTGTATTGCTTTTTGTATAGAAGGTGTAAGAATTTGTGATAATGACATGTAAACTTATTTTTAAAGTGAGCAAAGATACTGCTTATTCATCAATAACAGAAAATGAATAACATATAAAATACTATATAACTATTAGAATTTCTTAAAACCTACTTGCTTTCAAGTGTTAAAATTATCAAAAAATAAAAACCTTAATCCCTTACAAAACAGAAGCATTCATAAAATCATATATTTTTTTAACTTTTTTTCTGTAACATATCGCTGACTAAAGAGTCTTAATAAGGGACTTCGAATTTATTATGAAAAACAAAAAGAGTAAAATAAACAAAAACAATCACATCATCAATCAATCAAAATAATCATTATCACATTATGAAACTAAAATTCTTTCTGTTGGCGTTACTAGGTGTAATCTCGACAGTACAAGCTCAAAATTCAGGAACGGTCTCTGGAAAAATTACTGAAAAATCTAATAACGCACCTATCTCTTATGCTACGGTATCGATTAAAGATAACGGAAAAGTTGTTTCGGGCGTAAACACAGATGACAACGGAGACTTTACTTTTAAAAACTTAACTTTAAAAAGTTATACTATTGAAATTCAATATATCGGTTTTAGAAAATATATTGGTTCAATCATTTTAAGTGAAAACAAGAAATCTGCAACGGTAAATGTTTCTCTTGAAGAAGAAGCAACGCAATTAAAAGGCGTAAACATTGTTGCCGAGCGTTCTACAATCGAACAAAAAATCGATAGAAAAGTAGTTAATGTTGGTAAAGATTTAACAACTGCCGGGGCTTCTGCATCAGATATTATGAACAATATCCCGTCTGTAAATGTAGATCAGGATGGAAAACTTTCGCTACGCGGAAATGATAATGTTCGTGTTTTAATTGACGGAAGACCTTCAAATATTGACCCAGCACAATTGTTAAAACAAATTCCATCTACTTCAATCAAAAAAATTGAATTAATTACAAACCCAAGTGCAAAATACAATCCAGAAGGAATGTCTGGAATCATCAATATCATTTTGCACAAAAATGCAAATACTGGTTTTAATGGAAGCTACAGCGGAGGTATTACTTTTGGAGAAACAGCAAAATACAACCAATCTTTAGATTTAAATTATAAAACTGGAAAAGTAAATTTCTTTGGAAATGTTGGACAGAATTTTGGTAAATATCAAAATGAAGGTTTTATGAGACGATTAGATCAAAATATTGTACAAAATATTGACGTTCTAAATGATAATGACTCTTATTTGTATAAAATTGGTATGGATTATTTAATTGATGATCATAATACTTTATCTATTTACACCAACCAAAATAAATCAAATGGTAAAGGCTTTGTAAATACTGATATTGATTATAATAACGTAGCAGATTCTGACATTTACAACATTTTTCAGAAATCATCATATTCAGGGCCTGATCAAGTTGGAACTTATAATTTAGCCTACAAACACATCTTTAAAAAAGAAGGACATACTTTAGATTTTGAAGGAAATTATAGTGATAATAAAGAAGACCAATATGCTTCTTTTGATACAAAAACAACTAAACTTGATAATACTTCAAGCAGTATTATTTTCAATGATTACATAAAAGGTACACGAAAATTAACCACTTTGAACCTTGATTACGTAAATCCATTAAACGAAAAAACAACACTTGAAGCTGGTGCTGAGGCCAGACTTACTAGAACAGATAACGATTATACAACAGGAAATCCTTTAATGCCAATTGCTGATCGAGTTTCAAATTATACTTACGATACTGATATATACTCAGCGTATGTAACTTTTGGGCAAAAATTTAAAAAATTCAGCTATCAAGTTGGAGCTCGTTTTGAAAGCTATAAAGTAGCCGCTAATTTGAACTATGGTAAAGATAAATTTGATGATGATTATATCACATTATACCCATCTGCATATTTAACCTATAACTTAAATGAGAAAAACACTTTACAATTTAGTTACAGCCGTCGTGTTGACCGTCCGAGTTTAGAGCAGACAAAACCTATTCGTGAGTTTGCAACTCCATTAGTTACTTCTTTAGGAAATCCTGAACTAAGACCTCAATTCACCAATTCTGTAGAGGTAAATTATACAAAAACACTTGAAAAAGGAAGTTTTACTGCTGGTGTTTTTGTAAGAAGCATTAATGATCAAATTAGTAGAATTTTATATCCAGACCCAGCAGATGCAAGTGGTGAAAAACAAATTATGACTTTTACGAACTACGATAACAATACTGCTTACGGTTTTGAAGCTTCGTTTAATTATAAAATTACAAAATGGTGGGATATTCAACCATCTATTGACTTTTCGAGCATTAACCAAGAAGGAATAGTATTTTTATATGATCCTGTAACCAAAAAAAGTAATCCGCTTGAACGAAAAATTACGGTTGCGGCATTTAATGGTCGTATGAATTCAAACTTTAAAGTAAACAAACGTTTAAGCTTTTTATTATTTGGTTTCTATAGAGGTGCTACAGACGGACTTCAAAACAACAGCCATGAAATGTATAAAATGGACATAGGTTCTCGTTATACTTTATTAAACAACAAAATGAATATAAGTTTACGTTTTAATGACGTTTTCAACACTATGAAATATGCTTTTGATACGATGTATCCTTACCCTCAATTGGGACAATTTACATGGGAAAGTCAAACCGTTTATTTAGGTTTAACGTACAACTTTGGAGGTGCAAAAATTAAAAACTTACAACGTAAACAAAGAGAAGACAATACTAATAAAGGCGGCGGCGGAATGTTCTAATCCCGCTTTTATTAGATCTATTTTAATATTTTTTAAATAATTACTTGTAGAAAAAAAGCCTGAAGTTTGCCAACTTCAGGCTTTTTATTTAGCTACAAAAAGTTTTTTAATTCTTTTACTTCTTCTGGATTTGCAGTTTCCGTATTATCTGTAATTGCTGATGAATGATAAAAAGTCGGCGCTAGTTTATCTTGAAGCAATTTAATATTCGAAGATCGCAATCCACCGCCGGGCATAATTTCAATGCGATCTTTTGCCAGTTTTTGAATCAATACCAAATCAAAAATACCTTCTTCAACATTTTTTCCTCGTCCAGAAGTTAGAATTGTATTAAAACCACACGCAATAACATCTTCAAGCGATTGCTCAAAATCATTGACAACATCAAAAGCACGGTGGAAAGTACACGAAAGTGAACCTGCCAAATTAACCAGCTCTTGATTTTGTTTTTTATTTACACTTCCATCTTCATTCAAAATTCCAAAAACAAAACCGTCAACTCCTAATTTTTTAAACTGTTTTATGTCTTGTTTCATTTCGACAAACTCATCATCGGTATAAACAAAATTTCCTCCGCGTGGTCGTATAATTACATGCATTTTTATGCTCAGTTTTTCACGAACTCTTACTGCTGATATAGTATTGGGAGTTGTTCCGCCAAGCTGTATATTATCACACAATTCAATTCGGTCAGCACCATTTTCTTGTGCGATTATTGCCGATTCATAATTGAAACAGGCTATTTCTAGTTGATTTTTTTTCATTTTATTTTAAATCTATTTTTCGTCAAAAGAAACCTAACAGGTTTAAATACGCAATTTATAAAAAAACCTGCTCCAAAATGAAGCAGGTTTTCAAAATATAATGCAAGATGAATTAATTTACCATTTAATGATTGCACTAGCCCAAGTAAATCCACTTCCAAAAGCAGCTAAAACTACAGTATCTCCAGATTTAATCTTACCTTGTTCCCAAGCTTCTGTCAAAGCTATTGGAATAGATGCGGCGGTTGTATTTCCGTACTTTTGAATGTTATTATGAACTTGATCGTCTGATAATTTGAATTTATTTTGAATAAATTGTGAAATTCTCAAATTTGCCTGATGCGGAATCAACATATCAATATCTGAAACCTGCAAACCATTTGCTTCTAAACCTTCATTTATTACTTCAGCAAAACGAACTACGGCATTCTTGAATACAAACTGTCCGTTCATATACGGATAATAACTTTCGTCATTCGGATCATTATCAGCAATAATATCTGTTACCCAACGTGCTCCCATTCCCGGCGCCTGCAAAGCCAATTCTTCGGCATGCTGTCCTTCTGAGTGCAAATGTGTTGATAAAATTCCTTTCGTCAAATCTTCTTCACGACTTAAAACAGCTGCTCCGGCTCCATCTCCAAAAATAACTGAAACTCCGCGTCCGCGGGTTGTCATATCTAGTCCTGTTGAATGCACTTCAGAACCTATTACCAAAATATTTTTATACATTCCGGTTTTAATATACTGATCTGCAACCGAAAGAGCATACACAAATCCAGAACATTGATTTCTAACATCTAAAGCCCCTACTGTTCTTAATCCTAAATCACGTTGTACTAAAACTCCAGGTCCTGGAAAATAGTAATCTGGACTTAATGTCGCAAAAACCACAAAATCTATATCTTCTTTGGCTACACCAGAACGCTCAATTGCAATTTTAGCAGCTTTCACTCCCATTGAAGTTGTAGTATCTTCTCCACGAATGATATGTCTTCTTTCCTGAATTCCGGTACGCTCCTGAATCCATTCATCATTGGTATCTATAATCTTAGACAAATCATCATTTGTCACGACATTTGAAGGAACATAATATCCTAAGCCCGCTATTTTTGAATGATACATATTCTTTTATTATTTGTTAAAAATTTAGAATGCAAATTTAAGTATACTTTAAAAAATTAGCATACAAATTAGTCTTTTTTTCGTAATTATCAGTTTAATATCTTTTAATTATAAGACTATTTAAAAACATTTAATTCTCAATTAAACATCATTTTAAACAAATAACTGAAAAGAATGAAAAATAACCTATAAAATGTAACAAGACTACTGTATCTTAGACAAACATTTTTATGTGTTCTTAATTCAAATCCAAAAAATCCAAATCATGAAATTAAAGGTTACTCTATTCTTACTTTTACACCTTGGTTTATTTTCTTTTGCACAAGAAAATTTAACGTATCAAAAACCCTCTAAATCTATTCTTGATTTAGCTGATTACCAAAGAGCTCCAACCGTATCTATGGATACAAAAAAAGAAAATATGCTCTTATTGTATCGAGATACATACAAAACGCTTGATGATTTAAATCAAGAGGAACTTCGTTTAGCAGGTTTAAGAATCAATCCTATTACTAATATTTCGAGTACTGTTACTTATGTAACCAATTTAAAAGTTAGAAAAATAAGTGGAAAAGATGAAACTCAGGTTTCAGGACTGCCAAACAATCCTAAAATAAGCAATATACTTTGGTCTCCAAATGACCAAAAAGTCTTATTCTCTCACACCACAAACTCTGGTGTTGAACTTTGGGTACTAGATGTTGCAACAGCTCAAGCAAAAAAACTTACTGAAGCAAATGTAAATGCAAATCTTGGAAATCCTTTCAGCTGGTTTTTAGACAATGAAACTATTTTGGTAAAAATGCTGCCAAAAAACAGACAACCTCTATTAGATTCTAAAAAAGATTTACCAACTGGTCCAATTATCTCTAACACTTCTGGAGAAAAATCTCAAAATAGAACTTATCCTGATATGTTGAAAAACAAAAATGATGAGGCTAATTTTGAAAACATAATTACATCTGAATTATATAAGGTAAAACTAAATGGAGATACCACTTTATATAAAGAAGCGGCTATGTTTGCCGGTGAAAGAATTTCTCCTGATGGTAATTATATAATGCTGACTACTATTCAAAAACCTTTTTCGTATGTAGTTCCATTAAACAGATTTCCATCTAAAACAGTTGTTTATGACGTAAGAGGAAAAGAAATTAAAACGGTTAACGAAGTTCCTTTAAACGAAATCATGCCAAAAGGTTTTATGGCTGTTCGCAAAGGAAAAAGAGAAATGGCATGGAGAAATGACAAACCTGCAACTTTATCTTATGTAGAAGCTTTAGACGAAGGTAACCCAGCAAACAAAGTAGATTTTAGAGATGAAGTTTTTCTTTGGGAAGCTCCATTTACAAATGATGCAACTACATTAGTAAAACTTCCTCAACGCTATGGTTATATTACTTGGGGGAACGATAACATTGCTTTTATTACTGACGAATGGTATGACACTCGTAACACTAAAACATACCTAATCAATCCGTCAAATCCAGGACAGCAGCCAAAAGTAGTTACTGATAGAAACCAACAAGATGTTTATTCAGATCCAGGAGCTTTTGAAACTAAAAAGAATCAATACAATAAACAAGTTTTAGCAATCGAAAAAGACAATGCTTACCGAATTGGTGACGGATATACAAAGGAAGGACAGTTTCCTTTTATTGATGAGTTCAATTTAAAAACTTTAAAATCAAAACGTATTTATACTTCTCCGTACAAAGACAAGAAAGAAGATTTAATCGAAATTGAAGACTTTAAAACTGGAAAAGTTTTAGTTCAAATTCAATCTAAGAGTGAATATCCAAATTACTACTTTAGAAATATCAAAAAACAAAACAGTATAACACCTATTACTACTTTTAAAAATCCATTTGAAAGTATTAAAGATGTTAGTAAAGAAGTAATCAAATACAAACGTAAGGATGGATTAGAACTTTCTGGAACTTTATATCTGCCTGTTGGTTATGACAAAGCTAAAAAAGAGAAAATGCCTTTATTAATCTGGGCTTATCCTGCTGAATATAAAGACAGAAACAGTGCAAGTCAATCAACCCAAAACTCTAACGAATTTACATTTCCATATTATGGATCATTTGTATATTGGGTAACAAAAGGATATGTAGTTCTTGATGATGCTGCTTTTCCAATTATTGGAGAAGGAACAACAGAACCAAATGACAATTTTATCTCTCAGTTAGTAGACAACGCTGCAGCTGCAATTGATGCTGTTGACGCTTTAGGATATATTGATCGTAAAAAAGTGGCTGTTGGAGGGCATTCTTACGGTGCATTTATGACGGCAAATTTATTAACACATTCTAATTTATTTGCGTGCGGAATTGCAAGAAGTGGTGCTTACAACAGAACGCTTACTCCGTTTGGATTTCAAACTGAACAAAGAAACTACTGGGAAGTTCCTGAAGTTTACAATACTATGTCTCCGTTTATGAACGCTGATAAAATGAAAACACCATTATTATTAGTTCACGGTGAAGCTGATAACAATCCTGGAACTTTTACTTTGCAGACTGAGCGTTATTTTCAAGCTTTAAAAGGTTTGGGTGCTCCAGCTAGAATGGTAATTTTACCGAAAGAATCACACAGTTATGTTGCTAAAGAAAACATTCTGCACTTACTTTGGGAACAAGATCAGTTTTTAGAAAAGTATTTGAAAAAATAAATCGCTATAATCGATTATAAAAATAAACCCGATAGATTTTAAAATCTATCGGGTTTTATATTTTACAAGTAATTCAAACCAAGAAATATTTCTTGCTCTAACGGGAGATCTATTTCACTTTCAAAAAACACTAACTGCCTTTTATAAACCGTTTCAATTAAAAAATGACTCCCTCTAAAATAAGTTCTTCTAATTTTTACAGGTAGTTTAGATTCCGAAACCATTTTAAACTGGTGTGGATAAACTAATGTTTTATGCGTTTCATCTTCATAAGGAAGTAATAAATGTGTTGCAATTTCATTTACTTCACCAAATAATGAAGCAACATATTTAGTTTCAGGATCCTCATATATTTTTGTTGGATTATCTTTTACAATTATTTCTCCGTGACGCATAACAATTGCTTCATCTGCAAATGACAAAGCATCTGTGCTGTCGTGAGTTGCAATAATACAGGTAATTCCTTTTTGTTTTAAATAACGAAATAAATTACGACGTAAAGCATTTTTACGAAAAGCATCGATCTGACTAAAAGGTTCGTCTAACAAGATAACTTCAGGTTCTAAAGCCAAAACTCTTACCAAAGCAACTCGCTGCTGCTGACCACCGCTCAAAAATTTTGCTTTAACATTAGAGAACGATTCCATTTCAACCATTTCTAATAATTCCTGAACACGAAGTTTTTTCATATTAGCAAAACCATTCGACAGGAACTTCCCTACATTTTCAGCCACGGTTTCGTATGGAGATAAGTCAAAATCCTGCGCCAGATATTTCATAAATGGCATACCTGGAATCAAATTATACTTTGGTCCTAAAATTGGTTTTTCACCATAAAACATTTTTCCCTCGTCTAGATTATATAAACCATATATAAGTTTTAACAGCGTGCTTTTTCCACAGCCGCTCTCGCCAATAATAGCAATATTCTCACCTTTGTTTATAGTAAAAGAAACGTCTTTAATAACGGGTTTATCGGTATACGTAAAAGAGATATTCTGAATGTCAAGCATGGGTTGTATTTGAAACTCCAAATTTACAATGTTTAATTTCTAATGTCAAAAAAAAAGCTGCATCAATTAAGAAACAGCTTTTTTTATATTTTATTTTATCTGAAATTATTTTCCAGCTTCTGCTTTTGCATCGTTAACCATTTTATCGTTTGCAGTAATAGAGAATTCTACACGACGGTTTTGAGCCCTTCCTTCCGGAGTATCGTTTGTTGCAATAGGATCAACAATACCTAAACCTGAAGTTTTAAAACGGCTTGATTTTAATCCTTTAGAAACTAAATAAGCTTGTACCGAAGCAGCTCTTTGTCCTGAAAGTGTTAAGTTATATTCTGGTTTACCAGTATTATCTGTATAACCAAAAATCTGAATATCAGTATCACCATAAGCATTAAACACAGGAACTAATTTATCTAAGTTCGCTTTTGCCTGAGCAGTAAGAGTTGATTTATTAGTATCAAAACGAACAGCATTTTCATTCAAAGTCAAGTGAATTCCTTCACCAACTCTTTCAACATCTGCACCTGGCAAAGCCTGATCGATCTCACGAGCCTGTTTATCCATTTTGTTTCCAATAAGAGCACCAGTTCCACCACCAACGGCAGCACCAATAGCAGCACCTAAAGCAGCATTACCGCCATGTCCTAAGTTATTCCCTAAAATACCACCAATAAGTCCACCAGCAACTACTCCAATTCCAGCGCCTTTTTGTGTATTATTAGCATTTTGCACTGAATCGCAGCTTGTAAATAAACTAACTAATACAAGTAAGCTACTTAATCCTAAAACTGTTATCTTTTTCATTTTTTTCCTTTTTTATTATAAATTAATTAGCTCTCTGAAATTGGTAAGTAACATCTGTTACTTGTCCACCAACATTAATGTTATCAATTAACTGAAATGAATTATCAGTAAGTCCTGCAACTTTTAGTAAATATCCTGATTTAACATTTTTTGATTTTGTTCCCGGATCAACAATTTTAAGTACAAAAAGTCCTTGATTATTAATACTCCAAACAATTGGAGAAGTAAAACCTGTACAGCTTGGAGACGTTAAAGCCATCGTACCTTTATTATTATTTGAGATAAAACTCCAAGTACTACCTATAAAACACTTAGAATCTGCAAGATCAAAAGAAGTAACTTTGATATAATCAGAGCCTGGATAAGACACATTAGTAAGTACCCAATTTCCTTTAAGTGCAACTTGAGTCGGTCGATCAAGTTTAGTCGAAAGCGTTGGTGCTTCATTAGAAGAAGCCGTTGTAGACGAAGCTGATTTACACGCAAAAAACGTAGCGGCAACCATGCAAATGAAAATAATTTTCTTCATTTTGTTACATTATTTAAGTTAATACTTACTCGTTTAACAATTATTATACCACAAATATACGATTCGTGCCGACAAAATTTGTTTTAGAATCCATTTATTTTCTTTCAAAATTAACACTTGCGACAATTTGTCACCTTAAAAGCAATTGGTATTTTATTTGACGGAATGAAAATCATCAAGTTAAACTCAAAAAATTAAAAAATATGACAACAGGTAAAATTAATGTTTCGGTAGAAAACATCTTTCCCTTAATCAAAAAGTTTTTATACAGCGATCACGAAATTTTTCTTCGTGAGCTGGTTTCAAATGGAACCGATGCCACTTTAAAATTAAAACATCTTATCAGCATCGGCGAAGCCAAAGTTGAATACGGAAATCCAATTATTGAAATCAAAGTTGATAAAGAAGGAAAAAAAATCCACATTATCGACCAAGGTCTAGGTATGACTGCTGATGAAGTAGAAAAATACATTAATCAAGTTGCTTTTTCAGGAGCGGAAGAATTCTTAGATAAATACAAAGATTCTGCAAAAGATTCTGGAATTATCGGGCATTTTGGTCTTGGTTTTTATTCTGCATTTATGGTTGCAGAAAAAGTAGAAATCATTACTAAATCATATAAAGATGAACCTGCAGCTCACTGGACTTGCGACGGAAGCCCTGAATTTACTTTAGAGCCGTCTGACAAAACTTCACGTGGTACAGAAATCATCCTTCACGTTGCCGAAGATTCTTTAGAATTTTTAGAAGATTCTAAAATCAGCAGCTTATTGAATAAGTATAACAAGTTTATGCCTATTCCAATTAAATTTGGAACAAGAACTGAAACTCTTCCTAAACCAGAAGATGCTCCAGAAGATTATGTAAATGAAACTGTCGAAATTGACAACATCATTAATAACCCAAATCCAGCTTGGACAAAACAGCCATCTGAATTATCTGATGAAGATTATAAAAACTTCTACAGAGAATTGTATCCAATGCAGTTTGAAGAGCCATTATTCAACATCCACTTAAATGTAGATTATCCGTTTAACCTAACTGGGATTTTATATTTCCCTAAATTAGGTTCTGACATGCAGATTCAAAAAGATAAAATTCAGTTGTACCAAAACCAAGTTTACGTTACCGATAATGTAGAAGGAATTGTCCCTGAGTTCTTAACAATGCTTAAAGGTGTAATTGATTCTCCAGATATTCCATTAAACGTTTCTCGTTCAGGTTTACAAGCTGATGGTGCTGTTAAGAAAATTTCAAACTATATCACTCGTAAAGTAGCTGATAAACTGAAAGCTTTATTTAACGAAAACCGTGCTGATTTTGAAGCAAAATGGAACGATATTAAAATTGTTCTAGAGTACGGAATGCTTTCTGAAGATAAATTCTACGAAAAAGCGGGTGCATTTGTTTTGTATCCAACAGTAGATAATACTTATTTTACTTTAGAAGAATTAAAAGAAAAATTAAAAGAGAACCAAACTAATAAAGATGGCAAACTTGTAGTTCTTTATGCAGGAAACAAAGAAGAACAACATTCTTATATTGAAACTGCAAAAGAAAAAGGCTATGAAGTATTACTTTTAGATTCTCCTATTATTTCGCATTTAATTCAAAAAATTGAAAACGACAATACAGATTTAACTTTTGTTCGTGTGGACTCTGATCATATTGATAATCTAATCAAAAAAGATGAAAACACGATTTCAAAATTATCTGACGAAGAAAAAGAAACTTTAAAAACATCTTTAGAAGCTTATATCCCAAAAGCATATAGTGTACAACTTGAAGCTATGGACAGCCAAGCAGCACCATTTATCATTACGCAGCCAGAATTTATGCGTAGAATGAAAGAAATGAGTCAAAGCGGCGGCGGCGGAATGTTTGGAATGAACAACATGCCAGAAATGTACAACTTAGTTGTAAACACTAATTCTGACTTAGCAACAAGCATCTTAAATACTGAAGATAAAACACATCAAGAGCACTTGGTAAAACAAGCATTAGATTTAGCTAAATTATCGCAAAACCTATTAAAAGGAGAAGCTTTAACCGCTTTTGTAAAAAGAAGTTTCGAAATGATTAAATAATCTTTCCTAAAAAAAACTCACTCTAAAATCCTACAGCACAATGCTGTGGGATTTTTTTTTGTGATACTTTTTTTTATTACATTTGAATACCCTATTAATCTAACCTTAAACAAAACTACTATGAAAAAAACTTTTTTTCTATTTGCAGTAATTTGCATTTCTACATTTTTTTACATTTCATGTTCAAACAATGATAACATCGCAAACCAAACAGACACGAGTGCTATTGTCGCATCAGTATTAATTGATGCTACCAACGACATGGACATAAAAACCGGATTAGCGGTAACTTCAAATAACAGTTCGACAGGCAAAATCACTGAAAGTGTACCTGTAATTTGCGCCAATGTTGTAACCGAGGTCTCTAATAAAGATTCTTATCCAAAGATTTTTAATATCGATTATGGTACTTCAGGCTGTACAAACAATCAAATACTTAGAAAAGGAAAATTAAAAATTACTCTTTCAGGCCCAGTAACTGCCACAGGAAGCAAAATGACTATTGAACGAATTGATTACTCCATAAATAACCTCAAACTAGAAGGAACAATTGAATATACAAATACAACAACCATTAAGACTACTCCTCAATTTAGCCGAAAAGTAATTAATGGCAAACTAACTGATTTAACAGGAAGAGTTTATCTGAACTCAGGTATTGTTACAGTAAGACAAACAGCTGGTGTTGACACTCCACTTGTTCTAGAAGACAATGTTTATGAAATCCCAGAAGGAACACACACTATCACCACTGATAAAGGTGGATCTTTAACATTGACCGTTCAAGAAACTCTAATTAAAAAATACTCTTGCGAGTTTATCTCTAAGGGGAAATTAAAAATTACCGGCGGTTCTTTAAATGGTGTTATTGATTATGGAAATCTAGAATGTGACACGAAATACACTTATACACACGAAAATGGAACAGCCTACATTTTATCAATGTAAACGATTCATTTTTAAAAATATATACAAATCTCAGTTTAGAAATAAATTGGGATTTTTTTTATTAAAATTTAATTCCCATTCATTACATTCAAACTATTTTCTTTATTTTGCACCAAAATCTAAAAACTAATGAAAAAATCAATTATTGCCTTTGTTACTCTTGCACTACTTGCATCATGCAGCAAAAAAGAATCTGCTGACAACTTACATATAACTGGAAATATAAAAGGTTTAAAAAGCGGAACCCTTTATATTCAACGATTTGCTGACACATCGCTTGTTGCAATAGACAGCATTAAAATTGATGGGAATTCAGCATTTGAAAGAGATATAAAATTAGAATCACCAGAAGTATTGTATTTATTTCTAGATCGGGGCACATCAAATTCTTTAGACAATAATATTTTATTTTTTGCAGAACCAGGAAATATCAACATCGAAACAAATCTAGATAATTTTATTGCAAGTGCAAAAATCACTGGATCAAAAAATCAGGAGTTATATGAACAATATCAAAAAATAAACTCTCGTTTCATAGATGAAAACCTTACTATGGTACAGTCGAAATTCAAAGCCATAAAAAGACAAGATCAAAAAGCAATAGATAGTATAGATGCAAAACAACAATCAAATATTAAAAGAAAATATTTGTACGCGACAAACTTCGCTATTAACAATAAGGATTATGAAGTAGCACCATATATTGCACTAGCCGAAATTTACGATATTAATGTTAAATTTCTTGATACGATCCAAAAAACAATGACTCCAAAAGTAGCAAAATCGCTTTACGGAAAAAAATTAACCAAGTATGTAGCCGAAATCAAAAAGGCTGAACAAAAATAATCATTGATACTAAAAAGGTCCTGAAATATTCAGGACCTTTTTTTATACACTAAATTTAAAAACAAAGAATGATTTGTTTCAACAGCACCACTTAAGTCCTCATAAAAAGTCATATACATATACTACCTTATTTCTTAAAATGCTCCTGCTGGAGATACTAACTACTTTTCCATCTTTTCTTATAAAGCACAAGAAATATCTCTTGAATACCCGAAAAGAGATAACTAACAAGCATTAAAATTTCTTTTTAATCAAGCAAAAGCACATTACTAAATAAAATAAAAGCTTCTAAATAACTTCTTTCATCCCAATACAATATTTGTGCATAAAAACAAAAAACAGCTTTAAAACAGCTGAAAACTAAAATCGTAACGGTTGCTTTCGACTGCTGAGATACCATGATATATTTTAGGAATGATTTTTAAACCATTT